>NZ_JAUBRA010000005.1:0-165655 GCF_036701555.1 Microcoleus sp. Pol10D4 | reverse complement strand
TTCTACCTTGATTGCGAATCTGGGTACTGCTGCTAGCAATCTGGGAACGGCGGACTTTGTATTTACAGGTACGATCACGTCTTCTGATACTGGTACTTCTCCCACTGGTACTACTACCAGCTCCGGCAGCGTTGCTGATTTAACTGCTGCTGGGAACACTTACCCAACCGACTTTAACAATTTCGGTTCAGGTGCTGGCGGTTACAACTTCACCACTCCTGTCTTGTTTACCGGAAATGCTGATGCTAACAGCGTCACGGGTACTGAGTTTGCTGACATCTTCAGCGGCGGCAGCGGTGCAGATATTCTGACTGGCGGTGCTGGTGCGGATCTGTTTGTTTACAAAGCAACAGGCGAAGGCGGTGATACGATTACTGACTTTACCTCTGGGGTAGACAAATTCGAGTTTAGCGCGAGCGCTTTCGGTAATTTGACTACGACTAACTTTGACGGTGTTAGCGGTTCAACTCCTGACATTACTGGCAAAGAGTTCGTGATTTTCACAGGCGGCAGTTATGCCTCTTTGGAAGCTGCACAAGCTACAGCCCTGGGCAATTCTACAACTGCTGGTTTCTTCGCCTTTACTAATGGCTCAAACGAAACGGTGTTGTATTTTGACTCGAACGGTACCGTAGCCGGTGGTTCTACCTTGATTGCGAATCTGGGTACTGCTGCTAGCAATCTGGGAACGGCGGACTTTGTATTTACAGGTACGATCATCGCCTCTTCTCCCACTGGTACTACTACCAACTCAGGCAGCATTGTTGATTTAACTGCTGCTGGGAACACTTACCCAACCGACTTTAACAATTTCGGTTCCGGTGCTGGCGGTTACAACTTCACCACTCCTGTCTTGTTTACCGGAGGTTCTGGTTCTAACAACGTCACGGGTACTGAGTTCGCTGACATCTTGAACGGGGGATCGAGTACTGATATTTTAGTCGGCGGTGCGGGTAACGACAGCATCTCCGGCGACGATGGTAACGACAATCTCTTCGGCGGCGCGGGTAGCGATACTCTCAACGGCGGCATCGGGAATGACACTTTATACAATGATGCGGGAACCGATGTTCTCAACGGTGGTGCTGGTGCGGATGTGTTTGTGTTCAACGGAACTGCTGCTGGCGGCGGGGATGTAATTACCAGTTACAGCATTACTGATGATCGAATTGATCTCAACAGCACTGGTTTTGCAGCCTTTACAACCGGATCTGGATTCTTGTCGAGTTTCTACGCTTACAGCAGTACAGTGTCTGATGTAACTGTGCTTGAAGCCACTTTGACCGGGCCATCGATCATGGCTATCTACGACAGTTTGTCTGCATCTACTAAACTGTATTACGATAGCAACGGTTCTACGGTTGGTGGTAACAGTTTGTTTGCTACTGTCGATGTCGATTTGGGAATTTCCGGTAATTCTGAATTTTTCTTGTTCTAAACGACAAGAATCCTAATTGGGATATCGAGGGTACGGATGGGGACACGGTAATGCCGTGTTCCTACAAGATACGGGTGAGGACACAGCCATGCTGTGTCCTTTTTTTGGTAATTGTTATACCATTTTTTTAACTGTAGTTTAGACTAAAAAATGATTGCAGCCAAAAGCAGCCGCCTTTGAACCCACATTCCGCAGATGTGGGTCGGATTTTTTTACAGCACTTCCGGATGTTATGAGGTACAGTAGCAGCAATTAGTAAACCAGTTTTTAAGATGTTTCGGATTAATTAAGTCAAGAGCCACAGCAATTATGGTGTCAACCATTTTAGTGCTGGTTGGTGAAAACTGGATCAATAAAAATTTGAGTTGCGACCACCATAATTCAATAGGATTAAAATCAGGAGAGTAGGGGGACGAACACAAGATAGAAGCACCCACTGCTTCAATCTACTGGCTTAATTGAATCTACTTTATGCACTGGTAAGTTATCCATCACTACTACTGCTCCCGACCACAATTGTGGCACTAAACATTTCAAGGGTAAATACCTCAAATGCTTGGCTATCCATCGAGTTGTCAATGGGAGCATCCCGATTTTGTAAAAGTGCTATCCAGAGAGGATAATAGGTAGAGCGTCAACAGAAGCGTGAACTGCATTTGTAGGAGGAGTGGCTATGACCCCTGAACAGAAGGAGCGTTTAAAAGCTTGTGCTGCTGAGATTGCCGAGATTATGTACACAAATACTCCGGTCTCAGAATTATCAAGTCTGGAAACAATCGAAAAGCATATTCGAGAGCAATGGCTAGAATTAGTCGGGCCGGAGGTTGGTTTTTTTTATCAAACAGGCAACCGGAACAGAATCAGGACGGTCTCGCACAGTAAAAAGCTGCATCGGTAAACTAATAATTACTGAAAAACAAGCCGAAAAATTGGGAGTGAAAAAATCTACTCGTTTAGCTCCATTATTTGAAAAATGCTGCCTCCATCAGGTGGCTAATCTCTATTATGAGAAAGCTGAGAGTGAAATAGAAGCCCAGACGGGAGTGCACATAGGTCACACTTGTTTACACCGATTAGTGGAAAAGCAAGAATGGGCGTCCAGAATAGCTACTTCGGAGGTAAAGAAACCAGTGTGGATGGGGGGAAAGTGCGTCTGAGAAAAGAAGAGGGAGAGGGCAGTCACTGGCTTGACTATAAGGCTGTGCGACTGCACGACAGTTATTACGGGGCATTTTTTCTTGAGAATCAAGCGTTAATTAATTATGTGGACAGTCAGCCTTTATCAGAGGTACTAACCTGTTTGAGAGATCGCCCCGTGATGGCATTTGGAATATCATTGTCCAGTTGAATCCTGACGGGGCGCGGCGGGAAATTTTAGATTGGTATCACTTAGTTGAAAATCTATGTAAGGTCGGTGGCTCGTTGAAGCGTCTGGCGCAGGGTAAGGAGTTTTTGCGGCAAGGACGAGTCGAGGAAACCATCAATTTATTTAAGTCTTGCCGTCAAAAACAAGCCCAGAACTTTTGTGCTTATTTGGAGAAGCATCGCCGACGAATTGTTAACTACGGGCAATTGTCAACACAAAAGGTTTGCTCCATCGGTTCGGGAGCTGTAGAGTCGGCAGTAAAACAAATTGATAGAAGGTTGAAAATTTCAGGAGCGCAGTGGTTGATGAAAAATGTCAATCAAATGCTTAAGCTTCGGTGCGCCTACCTTAACGGATCAATATCCGTTTGATGCTCAAAAGCGCAAAACCGGGATGCTTCCGATATCGACATTCACGATATCGCTGTCGATAAAAATAATCAAATCCTTTTTATTAGCACTTTGTTTAATTGTATCGTTACTTTGAGCGATCGCCACAGTTGCAAACCTCTCTGGAAACCAGGTTTTATCTCACAATATATAAATGAAGACCGCTGTCACCTCAACGGTTTGGCAATGGTGGGGGGGAAGCAAAATATGTCACAGCGTCGAGTCAGTCGGATGTGGTGGATGGCTGGCGCGATCGCCGACAAAACAGCGGTATAGTTATTGATATCGAATCTAATGAGATTATCGTCACAGGATTGTCAATGCCGCACTCACCGCGCTGGTATCAAGACAAGTTGTGGTTGCTGAATTCGGGGAGAGGGGAATTGGGTTATGTGGATTTAGATACAGGGAAATTTGAGCTGAGGCTCGCTGTGGTATGATGGCGATCGATTTGACGAATGGGGCGATCGTTCACTGGTTGCGGTTTGAAGGAATTGTCACGGAACTCTATGATGTGCAGGTGATTCCCCAAGTGCAAAAGCCTATGGCTCTAGGTTTTCAGACTGAAGAAATTGCTCAGTTAATTACTTTGGAACTTTAACCGCAGATGGTGGCGGATGTACGCGGATGGACGCAGATTAGGATACAGTTTGTTTGGTGACTTCGACATAAATATGTTCTAACCGCACCGGATACCGAGCAATTGAATCAATAGAAATCCCATCGAACAGCAGAATAATCTCTTTTAATTCTAAACGTTCCGGCAGCCAAAAAGCCAAATCGCTACCGTAGCGACGGGGGATGAAACTGTATTGTTTAGCGCGGGCGATAACTTCAGCTTCTTCGTCGGTTTTTACCACGATAATTTCTTGAGCAGGAATCAGTTTTTGCAACTCTTCTAAACTGCCCTCAGCCACAATACTGCCATTCTTTAAAATCCCAATTCTCTGACACAGCCGCTCAGCTTCATCCAACAAGTGAGTTGTTAGCAAAATTGTAATTCCTTGCGATTGCAATCGCTGAATTAACTCCCAAATTTCATAGCGTGCCTCAATATCTAAACCCGTTGTGGGTTCATCTAAAATTACTAATTTAGGCTGGTGTACCAAAGCTACCGCAATATTTAAACGCCGCTGCATTCCTCCGCTCAAAGTTTCCACCGGGCTGGTAGCTCTATCTGTCAAATTTACTGCTTTCAAACAGTGTCTTACTTGATAGCGGCGCTGTTTGCGCTCTAAGCCGTAAATTTGAGCAAAAAAGTTGAGGTTTTCTTCACAGCTAAGGCTTTTGTAAAGCAAATTTTCTTGGGGCGCTACCCCTATTAACAATTTTGTAGAGTCAGAAACAGGTTCACCATTGATAGAAACTTGGCCACTGTCGGCATTTAGCAAATTACATAAAATATTGATAGTTGTAGTTTTGCCCGCCCCGTTTGACCCGAGCAAACCGTAAATTTCTCCAGATTGAATGTGCAGTGTTAAATCTTTAAGCACTGAACGATCGCCATAGGACTTATTTAGCTTTTCTATTTGCAGCACTGCTTTAATTCTCCGTATTATTTTATATATTTACGGTTGTTTCTAAACGATTAAACCGCACAGAGCGCAGAGGGCGCTGAGTCGGAGAAGAGAGAGATGAATAATTACGACATAATGAGATAGTTTTAAAGTCTTCTTTCTACTCTCAGCATCCTGCGGTAAGAAAGCCATCCACCTGCAATCATGGCAATAGAAAATATCAATAAATACCAAAAGTGTTCTGCAATATCAGCCAAATCTTTGCCGTCAGCCCACACGCCCATCAGCGCTTCGTTCATGTGATAAACTGGATTATACTGGGCGAGATCTAGCAGACTTTTTGGAAACAGCGAAGTTGGCAAAAATGCGCCTCCTAAAATCAACAAAGGAACGCCGAAAGCTGCTACTAGCGAGTTGACATCTTCAGTGCGGCTCGCAAACTGGGTGCCGAGAATAAAGCCTACACCTACATAAGATACAATACTCAGCAGAATAATCGCACATCCTAACAAAATAGAGCCTTGAAATTGCGCTCCTAAACAAGAGGCGATCGTGTATACTAAAATTACTTGACCGATGCCGATGCAACTGTGAGCCAGGAAAATCCCTAAAAAGTAGGAAGTACCGCTCAGCGGGGAAATAAACAAGCGTTTGAGGGTATGCTGTTCTCGCTCTGCTACTACTGTTGCTACGCTACCACCGAGACAGCTAAAAAATAAAGCTGCTCCTACTAAGCTTGCAGGTGCAGCAACTTCAAAGGCTTTTGCTGTGGTGAGATTAGCGCGTTCTTTTAAAATTAAACCGTTAATTACCAAGATAGAAACTGGAAATATACTCCACAAGACTAAGCTGCGTCGCCGCCTCCCCAATTCAATTAAAATCCGCTGTGCTACTGCGAGCGTTTCGTACCAGTATTTCATAAGAAATCTATTAGTATTGTGAGAATTGGGAATTGGTGATCACGCCACCGGATATCATACCATAGAGATGCAAATAAGTTTAACTCTCAATAAAAAACCCGCCGACGCGGGTTTTGATTTTAGGGGCATAGGTTTTAACACCAGTAAAAAACAAGAATGGAACTGTAACAACTTCCAAACCCATATCGAATCAGTTATTCCAAATCGAAAATCGAAAATCGAAAAGGGTATAACTTGCCGCCCTCTGTCGCTGATCTCAATTAATACTAAAGTTCTTACCTCTGTAGCATCCTTGAAAAGAAGTTAAACTGGTGCCGTTTTTCTGTTCCAATTTAGTCACGAGGGAAGAAGTATTGGAACTTTCAGCGGTAGCACCCCACTTGTAGATAAAGTCGCCGAGATTGTCTCCGGTTTCTTCGTAGCTGTGCTCTTCTACCGGAATTCCCGAAACTCCTGAAACAGTTTGGTTGTGGTATCCGTTAACGATGATTTTTTCGATAACTGCGCCCGGTTCTGCAGTAATGTTCCATTGCACGGGTTCGTAGGCTGAAAGTGCGAGAATTATTGGCTTGTTGCGACGTTCTACTTTGACTTCGATCGCCCTTTTTGATAAATCTAGGTTCTTGTGATCCGCATTGGCTTCGTAAACGCCTATTAAATGAAGTTCTTTATTTCCGCTTGAGGAACCGATATAAGCTGAAAAATCGTCGGAACCGCCAAGCCCGCAGTTGGCGCCAGAACTAATGGGGGAAATAAAAGCAGCTTTTTCGGCTAGTTTCTGCTGCACAGTTGGCACTACCCACAATCCGGTTCCGATGCCTAAAGCACCTATCAAAGCAGCCGCGATACCGAAAGGAAGGGCATTTGTCAGGTTGCGAACAACTGGTTTGGCTGTTAGTTGAGATAGCGTTTGCTGCCAATTATTACCAGTTTGTCGATCGGCATTCCCGCCATCGAGACAGGCCAATAAACCTAAACTTTCCGGCTGTTCGAGCAGACTTTGAACTGTTTTCCCTTCGCCGACGTAGAGATTTCTAGTTTCGGTGTCTAAAAGCAGCCAGTAGCGATCGCCCTCGCCGAGGTTGTACTCTTGTACCGCAGGATCGACTAAATCGTGCTGCAAAAACACCAGCCAAGCCATATTATTGCCAGTGCCGACAGTTTTGCCGTCGCTGGAAATAAGTTGGTCGATGTCGGACTCCCAGCGCCAAGCTACCCAGCGACTATCTCCTCGATAGCCGAGGGATTTTTCAAGTTGCGGATGAGCGGTTATTTCTAAGCGTTGAACTAAGTTTGACACTAGATGTCCTCCTCAAGTGCGATCGGGTCTAGAGCAATTTTGTTCCAATTTATTAAAACAAATATTTTGCTCATCAAGAGCCTCCGAATAATCGGGTTAATTTTGTCTCGCTAATGTTATCAGCCGGTACTTTCCAAACCACACTGGCTTAACAAAAATATGCCTGTTTAATGGTTTAGCTTGAGAACTTGGAGCTGGCAAGTACCCGCCTGGTAATAATTTTAACCTGTGCTGATAACTAATCCTGTTACGGATTAAAGCTAGCTATCTATCACTACTTCTACCTGGTTGTCCAGTTTTGAAAGAGTGCTTGGCAGATAGCGCCTACAAGTTCTTAGCTTAACTTCTATTTCGCTACTCTGCTACAAAATATGCCGATCGCACCTAAGAGCTATATTAAGCAGGCAAATAAATATTCCGGCTTTCTCGCGGGTGAAATATCCCTGAAAAAGAGAACGTTTCCGAGAAACCCGGTTTCTGTGAAGAAAGTTCTGACACTTCACCGATTACTGGCGGGGGCCATCAATCGCATCTCTAGTCGGTGCCACACCTCCAGGGCCAAAGGAACTCGGCGGCACTCTCGGAAGATTGAGATTGGGATTGGGAACTAAATCGCTGTTGCTGTCGCCAGCAGTTCCGCCCGTGGGAGAGGCAGTATTATTGGGACTGGTACTCGGCGAACTTCCCGGATTGAGATTATTCTGATTGGTATTCGGCGAAGTTCCCAGACTGGGATTATTGGGAGTGATATAGGGCGCACTTCCCGGATTGAGATTATTGGGATTGGTACTCGGTGAAGTTCCCGGATTGGCATTGGGAGTAGCTGCAGGCGAAGTTCCCGGATTAGCATTGGGAGTACCTGCGGGCGAAGTCCCCGGAGTGAGATTGTTGGGATTGTTGGGATTTGCCGTGCCTGCAGGAGTAGTTATCGGGGTACCGGCCCCATCGATGGTGATGGCGTTGGGGTTCGGGGGAGGAGGCGGAGGAGTGGCTGCATTGCGGTTATTTGCAGGAGCATTGCCCGCAGCAGTGTTTTGGGGATCTGCGTTGGTGCCGCACAAACTGGCTAAATCAAAAGTTGTGCCGCTTGGAGTTTCGATGAAGCAAATCGGCACATTTACTTGGGGGTTTGAGGCTCTGGGAAAATCGGCTGTTCCCGGCATGGGACGGCTAAAGGCAGCTTCAGCCATCAATGGGGTCAAGGCAGCCGATAGAGCGGCGATTGTTCGCAATAATCTCATCAGCGTTTCCTCAAATGTATAATTTTATTTTCTCCAGTATTGCCCATAAACTGCCAAGTGTCGTCACTCTAAAAGCCGATCGATCTTTTTGAGAACTGCTTCTACAGGGCCACCGCTAGCTGAAACATCTGGCCCAGGCAGAAAGGACAGGTAGAAAAAGCCGATAAGCTAATCCGCCTTTAAATTGCATTGTCAAATAAATTTTCACTCTTGTGGGGAGTACGGGTTGGACATCCTGCCCGCCCTCAAAATACAATTTAAATGCACAACAGCTTAGTGACGCATTCGCATATCCGTTGCCCTTCTTCCTTGATATTTTTAGTAGCGAATTCGCGGATCAACGTAAGCATTCAAAATATCAATTACAATGCTGGCAATTACGACAATTGCTGCAAAAAACACCACAATACCTTGAACAGTTGGATAATCCCGCAAGCTAATCGCTTCGTAAAGACGATTTGCCAACCCCGGCCAAGAAAAAGTAACCTCTGTTAAAATTGCACCGCCCAACAGTGCAGCAAAAGTCAATCCTAAGACAGTAATCACCGGAATTAGTGCATTTTTCAGAGCGTGAGCCCATAAAATCTGGAATTCGGGAATGCCTCTAGCTCTAGCTGCTTCGACATAATCTGCTTGCAAAGTTTGCTTGAGATTCACTCTGACAATGCGCTCGAAAATGCCACTCAAAAGAATCCCCAACGTTAAACTCGGAAGGGCCAAATAATGCAAAGATGTGAGAAACTGACCAGGGTTAGCGCTCAGGAGACTGTCAATAGTGTATAGTCCTGTGTAGCCTTCGGGGGCGGGGAATGTCACGGGAAAGCGAGTTCCCAAGGGAAACCAGCCCAACTGCACTGCGAAAATCAACTGCAAAACCATGCCGGCCCAAAAAGCGGGCAGCGAGTAAGTGATAATGCCAAACAAACGGCCTGCAGCATCGAAAATACTGTTGGGGCGAGATGCTGCTAAGGAACCGATACTGATGCCGACAATTAAAGCTATGGCCATGCTACAAACTGCTAATTCCACTGTAGCGGGGAAATAATCTCCGATAATTTGCCACACGCTTTGTCCGCGAGTTGTGATGGATGTTCCCAAGTCGAAGCTCAACAAGTCTTTCATGTATTTGAGATATTGCTCCCACAGGGGTGCGTCGAGGCCGAGTTGAGTTCGCATTGCTTCTTTGGCGGCTGCGGGAGCTCGTGAGCCGAGAATGGCATCTATGGGGTCGCCCGGAGTAGCCCGCAACAATAAAAATACTGCTGTGGTGATTGTCCACAACATTAGGGGTGCCAGAAGCAAGCGGACAAAAATATAAGATTGCAGGGCTTTGGAACGAGACATAATATTTGGGAATTGCCAATTGCGAAGTCATTAGTCATTAGCCAGATGTTGAAGGCATCAGGCAGATGGAAGGTAGAAGCTGGAAGAAACAGATATTTTATATCTGCGACTTCCGTGCCGCGAATCAGGGGAATTGGGAATTGCTAATAGACTGTTGAGTGGATTTTTGCGAAAAAGTCGATCGACTTTTTCGCAATTCCCGATTTTTCTATTCGCCCAGCAGCGATTCAAATGCAGCTTGCAAAGACTTGATATCGCCTACTCTGGCTACTAACAAGTTTTCGCTGCCGGCATCCCGCAGCCTGTGTCTCCAATACTGGATGCTATCGGAATTGTTCATCCAGAAACTAATCACGGTGTCTACAACTCGATCGACATCCCAGCCGCGGTTAGGAGAAACTGTCTCTACGGATGCCACAAACGCATCGAGAGTACACTTCCGGTTTGCCAAGTATTCTACACCGGACTGCTGCTGTTGTTGCAGCAATTCTTGCTGCTGGTTAAAAAATGTTAAAGTTGGAGATACGCCCAGGATTTCAAATGTATAGTTCATGTCATCCTCCAGAAGTATTATTTTGCCAAAAGATCGATCGTCCAAAAAAGCCAAAAACGCTTTACTTTGCGGCCCCCAATGAACTGCAGATGTTTCAATTATCCTATGAGCGCTCGATCGGGATTTTGGTCGATTATCTTATTAATAGCAAATTTTCTAACAGTGGATTGTCACATAATTTACATTTGTCCTGGCACTGTAGAAAAAAGAAAAATCAAATTTTTATTAAGCAGGGGTAAGGTGGGCATCCGCACCCGGAGGAACTGATACAGTTTTAGATTTGAGATTTTAAATTTTAGATTAAAGAATAAAATAATTGGGAATGACTGATGACAATCAGGGTTGGAATCGCGGGTCTAAAATTGCATTTTTTCTAACCTGGTGTGACTTTTTGGCCGCGAGTCCCCAGAGCGATCGCCACATTCACAGAAGTAGTGGCATGATTAATATTACAAGTTTTTACAGTAGCCGTGGAAACCTCAGCCAAGTTTTGAGTAGGCGGCTACCGCACTTCACTATTCCTGTACAAATTTGTAACTTATATTATCTAGGGCATCTTTTAAACGACAAAGGATAGGCAAACCCGGTAGGTGTCACAATATTGATGTTATTGAAAAGTCTGAACAGTTGTCTGATGAAAAGCTCGCCCAAGATGTCACTGAGCCTAGTTTTGTTGATACCGCTGGTGGTGCAAATCTCCGTAGCAGTCGGCGTGACTGGATGGCTGTCGTTTCGCAACGGCCAGAAAGCTGTCAATGACCTTGCTACGAGGTTAAGCTTGGAAGTTGCAGCGAGGACGAAAGAAAATTTCCGCAGTTTTGGGGATGTGTCTCATTTATTCCTGCAAATGAATACTGCTGTGATCGCCTCTGGAAACTTAGACCCGGAAGACTTCCCCAACTTAGAGCGCTATTTGTGGAACCAGACGAAGCTGAGCGATCGAAATACAACCATCTACTACGGCGACGAACAGGGCAGATTCCTCTTGCTCAAGCGAGAAGCAGAAGACTTAGTATACATCAGAGACGAATCAACCGCTCCAAACCGCGAAATTTATCGCCTCGACAGCCAAGGAAATCGCACTGAGCTAATCCAAAGCCTCCCCTATGACCCCCGTACTAGACCGTGGTACCAAGCTGCCAAACAGTCAGGAAAAGCCACTTGGTCTCCCATCTACGTCTTCGCAGCCTCGCCAGTTCTCGGGATTACGCCGGTGAGGCCGATCTACAGCCAAACGGGTAGCCTGCAGGGGGTACTGGCAATTGACTTGACTCTTTCTCAAATCAGCGATTTTCTCAAAAGCATCAAAATTAGCCCGTCGGGACAAGTTTTTGCGATCGAACGCAGCGGGAAAATAGTCGCCAGTTCCACAGACGAATTGCCCTTTGTCACCGGCCAAGACGGACAAGAACGGCTGTTGGCGACACAGAGCAAAAATTTGCTAATTCGATCGGCTTCCACATACTTGCAAGAACGATTTGGTAGTTTTAAACAAATTGACAGCCAAGGACAGTTTACCTTCGAGATAGACGGCAAACGTCAATTCATTACCGTTGCTCCCCTGCAAGACGGCCGCGGCCTCGATTGGCTGATTGTAGTCGCAATCCCGGAAGCCGACTTTATGGAGCAAATTAACGCCAACACTCGCACAACTATCTTATTGTGCTTTTTTGCCTTCGTACTGGCGATCGTTCTCGGAATATTTACCTCTCGCTGGGTTGTCAAACCGATTACCCGATTGCTGGAAGCTTCCAAAGCTTTAACAAAAATGTCGGAATCATCCGACTTCACCTCCCCAGAATTAGACGGTCAAGTCGAAGTTCAAGGAGTCAAAGAAATCGGTCTCCTAGCTCAGTCTTTCAACCAAATGGCCAGACAATTGCGATCGTCTTTTGTTGCCCTAGAACAAACCAACTCTAGTTTAGAACAGCGAGTAGCAGAGCGGACTGCCGAACTCGAAGCTGCAGAAGCAGAATTGCGGGCTTTGTTTGCAGCTATGAATGAATTAATTATAGTTGTGGACACCAGCGGTCGCTATTTAAAAATCGCGCCCACAAATCTTTCTCTGCTCTACAAACCAATCGAAGAATTAGTTGGCCAAACAGTCACAGATGTGTTTCCGCAAGCTACATCAGACAATTTTCTCAAGCACATCCGAGCAGCTTTAGATACTCAGCAAACTGTCAGCATCGAGTACGATTTAACCATTGACGACCGCGAAGTTTGTTTCGCAGCCAGCATTTCACCGCTTTCAGAAGAATCCGTCATTGTGGTAGCCCGCGACATTACCGAACAGAAGCGAGCCGAATCAGCGCGACGCCAAAGGCAAAAACAATTGCTCAAACAAAATACGGTTTTGGTAGAATTGGCAAGAAATAAAGCGCTGTATCGAGGCGATTTGCAAGTAGCTTTGAGGCAAATCACCGAAGCTGCCACTCATACCCTAGATGCAGAAGGAGCCACAGCGTGGTTGTATGACGAAAGCCGATCGAAACTGCAATGTCTCGACCAATTTAGCAGCAGCAACCAGCAGCATTCCCAAGGTGCCGAACTGACAGCAGCAGACTATCCAGCTTATTTTAAAGCTTTGGAAGAATACCGGACGATCGCAGCCGATGACGCTCTCTCAGATGTTAGAACCAGAGAATTTGCCGAATCTTACTTTGCACAAGTGGGTACTACATCAACCTTAGATGCGCCGGTGCGGCTGGGAGGACAAACAGTCGGAGTCATCTGTATCGAACAAGTGGGAACTCCTCGCAACTGGACCTTAGAAGAACAAAATTTTGCTGCTTCCCTGGCAGATTTGGTATCATTGGCGATCGAAGCCAGCGAGCGCGATCGTACACAAAGCGCTTTGCGTCAAGCAGAACAAAAATATCGCAGCATCTTTGAAAATGCAGTCGAAGGCATTTTTCAAAGAACCCCCGAAGGCCACTTCTTGAGCGTAAATCCAGCTTTAGCCCGCATCTACGGCTACGCCACTCCCGAAGAATTGACATCAAATCTCACAAACATCAGGCAGCAAGCTTACGTCAATCCTCAGCAGGGCGACAAGTTTATGCGGGTGATGGAAGAATTCGGAGAAGTTTCGGGGTTTGAGTCAGAAGTTTACCGCGTTGACGGCAAGGTAATTTGGATTTCCGAAAGCGCGCGTGCAGTGTGCGACGCCAATGGCAAGGTACTCTACTATGAAGGCAGTGTTGAGGATATTAGCGATCGCAAAGTCTTTGAATCCGCCTTGCAACTCGCCCTAGAAGCAGCCGAAGCCGCTTCCACCGCAAAAAGCGCATTTTTAGCAAACATGAGCCACGAACTGCGAACACCTCTGAATGCCATCATCGGCTACAGCGAAATGCTCCAAGAAGAAACCGCAGAATTGGGTTACGATGAACTCATCCCCGATTTAGACAAAATCCGCTCTTCCGGCAGACACTTGCTATCGCTAATTAACGACATTCTCGACATTTCTAAAATCGAAGCCGGTCGCATGGATCTTTACTTAGAAACCTTCGACATCGCCGCCTTGATTAAAGAAGTCGCCTCCACCGCCGCGCCGCTAATTGAGAAAAACGGCAACACTCTCAACTTAGACCAAATTAGCAATATCGGCACTATGCACGGTGACATTACCAAAGTGCAGCAGATTTTATTGAATTTGCTGAGCAATGCCGCCAAATTCACTCAAAACGGTACAATTACCCTCACAGCCAGCCGCGAAAAAATTTCGGGCGACAGCAGCGAAGCGAGACCAGAAAACACTTCTGAACCTGCGGCAAGTTATCAATCTTCAATTGCTAGTAAAGAATTTTTAGTTATTAATTGTACAGATACAGGAATTGGGATGACTCCCGACCAGTTGCAGCACATTTTCCAACCCTTTACCCAAGCAGACGCTTCCACCACCCGCAAGTACGGCGGCACTGGTTTGGGACTAGCAATCAGCCAGCGTTTTTGCCTAATGATGGGCGGCAATATTTCCGTAAAAAGTCAGGAGGGTGTTGGTTCTACTTTTACGATCTGGTTGCCAGTTAATGTGCAAAATTAGGGTGCGTAACTGTTACACCCGCTAAGCCTGGGAACTATAAATTACTAACTCCCAATTATATCAAATCCGTTAGCATCGGAATAGTAAATTCGAGTTGACTGTTGACGGTTGACTGTTGACGCCGTGAACAGTCAACCGTGAACAGTCAACCGTCAACATCATAAGGAGTGTAACCGGAAATGATATTACCTTTGAATGCTTCTCGGATCGAGAGCATCTCGCAACCCATCCCCCAATAAATTAAACGCCAAAACTGTCAAAATAATCAGTGTTGCCGGAGGCCAAACCAACCAAGGTTGCAACACTAAAATTGAAGCATTAGTAGACAGGGATAGTAAATTCCCCCAAGAAGGATCTGGCTGTTGAATCCCCAAGCCAATTAAACTCAAAACCGACTCCGCCACAATAAAACCCGGAACCGCCAAAGTGGCAGAAATAATTACGTAAGTTGCAGTTTGCGGCAACACGTGGCGGACAATAATATAAATTGGGTTGGCGCCCATTGCCCGCGCCGCTTGCACGAATTCTCGTTGTTTAATTGACAGTACCTGACCGCGAATCACCCGCGCTAAACCCGCCCAATTGATAAATGAAGTAATCAGCACAATCAATATAAATCGCTGAGCACTTGTCAATCCCGGTGGCAATACTGCTGCTAGCGCTACTAATAAATAAAGACCGGGAATCGTCATCAATACTTCGGCAAAGCGCATTAAGATACTGTCAATCCAACTACCGAAATAACCAGATATGCCTCCGATCAACAATCCCAAGGGGAAAGAAATTGCTATTCCTACTAAACCGATGCAGAGGCTAATTCTGCTGCCGTGGACTAAGCGACTGAATTGATCGCGAGCTTGTTCATCGGTGCCTAAAATGTTAATTTGGCCTTCTCCTGTAGTACCAAACAGGTGCCTGTCAAAAGGCAAAATTCCTAAAAATTTATAGGGGGAAGCTTTGACAAACAAACCGACAGCAGAGGGTTTTTGCCAGTCTACTATTACCTCGCGAGCGCCGGTATCCGCCTCCACTGGGCCCTGAGTAGTCGGATAAACGTGGGGCCCGATAAATCGCCCGTCTGGGGTGGTTAAATAAATCTGAGTCGGCGGCAGTAATGAACCGTTTAATAGAGAGTCATAGGGGTCGTAAGGTGCCACAAATTCGGCAAAAAGTGCGACTGTATAAAAAATTAACAGTAGCACGGCTCCTAAGCGAGCTAGAGGATTTTTTCTAAGATTTTGCCACCATTTCATAATTTTTTAGGTTTGAGATTTTTAGTTGGTTCGTAGTAAAGACTAAAGTTCTTAAAGTTCTTTGTAGAGACTTTAGTTTTTTTTAAATGGACTCAGCAGCCAAAACTTAATTCCTGAATTATAAAAGTTTTCATAACTGAATTACTTACTACAAAAACTAGACTACTTTTGTTCATCTGCTACCAAGATTATTCTACTTTCTTCTTCTGATATTTTCCCCAATTCCTCGCCGCTAAAAGGATTGTAGAAAAACGAGCCTGTTTGCGGCGGCAATTTGGGATTGAGTACAATTTCTACTATACTTTTTACTACCCCACTTAGCGGAATTGCCAGGATAACTCCTAATAACCCTCCCACTCTGCCTCCTAACAGCAAAGCTGTGAAAATAATTACCGGGCTCAATCCGGTGAGATTGCCCATGATTCGGGGAGCTACTAAATTATCCTTGATTTGCTGGAGACCGATCGCCACTACCAACACTTGCAGCGCCAGCCACCAATCAATAAACGCTACAATTATACTAACAGTGCCAATTCCCAAAGTTGCTCCAATAAACGGAATTATTTCCGTCAATCCTATAAATACCGCAAACAACAGAAAAAACGGAACTTGCAGCCACCAAAAAGCCAGACTCAACGAGAGGGCCATAAATAGTCCCAGCAATAACTGTCCCGATACGAATCGCTGGAGGTTTCGCTGCAAAGTCTCTGTTAAAACATAGCGAATGTCTGGGGAAAAAATGCTGGTCAAACCCTGCCACACTCTTTGCCCGTCTAGGAGCATATAAAAGGAAATTACCACAATAAAAATTAAGTCCAAAAACCAGTTAACAGTACCTACAACTAAGCCTAAACCCGTACCGGCGATCGCCTGGACTTGTCCCTGGACTCTAGCTGACAGTTGCTGCTCCAATATTTGCACGTCAAACGGTAAATTGCGATCGGCACTCCAGGCTTGAAATTCACCTAGCTGCAGCCGCCCCGACTCCAGCAATTCCGGCAACCTCACCCCCAACTGGCTCGCTTGGTTGAACACCGGCGGCACAATAGTTAAACCAATTACTACTACTATCACACCCGCAGTTAAATAAACCAGCCCTGCTGCTACTCCCCGTGGCAAAAATACTTGCAGTCTTTTTACTGCATAATTTAATAAAAATGCAATGAGTCCCGCGGTTACTAAAATGCTGACCAGTTCCCCAACATAGCTGATAGCAGTTAGGGTAAACCATCCCGTTACTAGCACTAGCAGCCAAGTAATTAGAAACTGTTGGAGGGGAGAAAAGAGACTATTCATTTTGATTTTTTTTAAATAAAGTCGCACAAATTTTTTAAGAGTTGTGCCGTATTATACAGTAAACACATGAGAGTATAGGTTACGAATAATCAGTTCAAGATTAGACTGACTTTTCTGAGCATTGATAGATAGGTGATGCCCAAGCCACTTGGGGAGAGACAATGCCAGCCCGATCGACCCCACGCTGGGGAATCACGCTCATATTCAGTATGCCCCAGAGGCAGATCAAATTAAATGTCATCGAACAAACTTTGATCAAAGTTAATCAAAATCGCCATTGTAGGGTGAAACGCCGCCACACTCACCCAAAAGGAGGAAGCGTTAATCCAGAGGCCCTCCGCTACAATGAACTAAATAATATCGTAATCTTTCTTTACAATATACAAAAGCACAGGCTCATACTGGCGAGAGGAACTACCGTGACTAATCAAGTTTTTTCAGAAGCCGAAGAAAAGCAACCCCTTCCCCCCGTGGAGAGCGGGCGCGACAGGAACTCAGCAGTGGATGTAGCTGAAAGTGAAGTCTCAGACAACTCTCGCTGGCAATTCTCCGCTGACGAAGATGAACGAGAAGTTGCGCTGGAAGTTCCAGAAATCGCGGCAGAACAAGTTTGGGAACCAGAAGCAACTGAAGTTGGGCCCCGCAAAGAAATCAGGTGGCCTGCCTTGTTGGCGGGCGCAGGGATTGGTGTGGCTGCAACGTTGCTAGCAGTAAACTTGACTGGGGGGAATCAGAGTTCGCCTCCTGCCGCTCCAATTCCTCCGGTAACTCAGCAGGCGACGGCTCCGACTGTGACAGTGGCGCCTGTGGAATCTGCCCAGGTGGGTGAAACTCTGGAAGCGACGGGCACCGTAGCAGCCTATGACTTGCTGCCAGTGTTGCCACAAGCCAACGGTTTGCAAATCAAGCAGGTGTTGGTGAATGAAGGGGATGTGGTAGAAAAAGGTCAGACGATGGCGGTTTTGGACGATTCGGTGCTACGATCGCAAATTGCCGAAGCGCTGGCGGGAGTACAATCGGCCAATTCTACCGTAGAACAAGCCCAAGCTCAGGTACAGCAAGCCGAGTCAGCCCAACAAGAAGCCCAAGCCGGCGTTGCTCAAGCCCAAGCTGGCGTTGAAAAAGCCATCGCTGACGCAGCGCAAGCCAAAACAGGCGTCGGGCAAGCAAGGGCCGGTGTGGAACAAGCTAAAGCCGGTGTCACTCAAGCTAAAGCCGGCATTGCCTCCGCTCAGGCTAAATTAGATCAAGCTCAAAGAGAAGTAAATCGCACCCAAGATTTGGCTGCTCAGGGAGTAATTAGTCAGCAAGATTTGGAAAGGCGAAAGACGGAACGGCAGACTGCTGTTCAAGATTTGAACAAAGCTAAAGCTGACTTGAATACAGCTTTGCAAGAACAGAATAAAGCAGCCGAAGAAGTGCAATCTTCTATTGCTAGAGTAGCTACTGCTGAAGCTAATATCAGTACGGCTAGAGCGGCTCTCGCCAGCGCTCGTGCTAAAGTGAATACGGCCGGAGCAAGTGTCAGCAGTGCCAGAGCAAATGTCGGAAATAACGCAGCAAGTGTCCGCAGCAATGATGCACAAGTCAAACAGTTACAAACTCAACTAGAACAAACAATTGTTCGAGCACCCGATAGCGGCACTGTGGCTGAAAGAATTGGTCGAGTTGGCGATGTTTCTTCGGGAAGTCAAAAACTATTTTCGATTATTCGGGGCAACAAGCTGGAACTACAATTGAAAGTACCGGAAACTCAGATTTCGCAAGTGCGGCCGGGAACAGCAGTGCAAATTACTTCGGATTCTGACAAGCGGATTAAGTTGTCAGGAACTGTGCGAGAGATTTCGCCGGTAGTTGACACGCAAAATCGGCAAGCTACGGTGAAGATTGATTTGCCGACAAGCGAGTTTTTGCGATCGGGAATGTTTTTGCGCGCATCCATTTCGACGACAACGGCTCAAGGTTTGAAAGTCCCTGCTAAAGCTATTTTGCCGCAACCTGACGGCAGTTCTCTGGTTTATAAACTTGTGGGCGAGGACAAGGTGCAGGCTCAACCTGTGGAAGTTGGGGAAATTTCTGGGGGTGCTGTGGGCGATTTGACTGCTGCTAAGGTGGTGGTTAAAAAGGGTTTGAAGGCGGGCGATCGGGTTGTTATTACTGGGACTGGTTTTCTTAAGGATGGCGCTGAGGTTAAGGTTGGTAAATAGTTATTGGTTAGGGTTATTTAGAGTTAGGGTTATTTAGAGATGATTGCCTTTTTTTTACCGCAGATGAAGGCAGATAAACCCCGATGAACGCAGATAACCACTTCCAATATTTCGATTACGCAGGTCTACGGGCATTGCATAATTAAAGCGATGATATTGAGGTTAATCACCCCCTGATAGTGGATCTATTGATAACCAATCGTGGCGATAGAATTCATTTAGGATCTTAGCTCATAAGCTGTTGCACATTTAAACTGTGAACTAAAATTTGATAAAGTTCTTGTGGGGAGTAGGGGTTGGGCGTCTCGCCCGCACAAAAAATACGATTTAGATGCACAACAGCTTACTCATTTTTTATGAGACCCCGTAGAATCTGATCCCCCCTAACCCCCCTTAATAAGGGGAGTAGGGGGTGGGACAAGATTCTTCTCAAAGTCAACCCCTACTCCCCTTATTAAGGGGGATTTAGGGGGATCGAGATATGTGCAACTTCACCTTAAATGGGTATCAGGAGATAAGATTAGAAATAATATCAATTATTGTTGCGCCGGAATGATATCAAATCCGCGCTTCATCGACCTGATAAAGTCGCATCAAGCTGCCAACAAATATAGCGAATTTTCACTTTTTTGACCCCTAGTCAACAGTCAACAGTCAACAGTCAACAGTCAACAATCATTGGATATCTGTTCGTAGCGGCAGCCTGACGGTAAAGGTTGCCCCTTGTCCCTCACCCGGACTTGTTGCAGTAACAGTACCGCCGTGGAGTTCTACTAAATGACGGACGATCGACAATCCTAGCCCCAATCCAGAGTCTCTGCGAGAGTAGCTACTATCCGCCTGACGGAAGCGATCGAACACATAGGGCAGAAAATTAGGGTGAATACCCTTACCAGTATCGCTAACTTGGATTTGAGCCATGCCATCGATGTAGTCTAATGCGATTTCAATTCTTCCTCCGGCTTGGGTGAATTTAATCGCGTTTGAAAGTAGATTCCACACTACCTGTTGTAAGCGACTTGGATCGCCCAAAATCTTTGGTTTTAAAGGACTTAGCCTGGATTCAATTTGAATATTTTTGGCTTCTGCGGCGAAACGAATTACCCCGATCGCATTTTCAATCAGTGGATTGATCTCAATTTCAGAAGCATTGAGCCGAAATTGGCCTGTGGTAATCCGCGAAACGTCTAATATGTCATCGATGAGCTGGTTTTGTGCTTTGGCGGCGCGCTCGATCGTTTTTAGCGCCTCCTGGGTTTTACCCTTGTCAAATTTTTTCAGGCGCAGCAACTGTGCCCAGCCAATCATTGCATTGAGCGGCGTCCGCAGTTCGTGAGAGAGGACGGACAAAAACTCATCTTTGACGCGGTTGGCCTCCTCAGCAGCCGCACGAGCCGATTGTTCTTGAATCCGAAGGCTGCGTTCTGTCTCCAACTGTCTTTGCTCGGTGATATCCTCGATCGCCAACAGAATCATATGTGTATCACCCACCGGAGGCATTTTGCGCCCATTGAGTCGCATTATTTTATGCCCGATCTCCTCAAAGTCATGCTCGACCTCAAAATTTTGAAACTGGGGATTACCTGCCAGAATTTCTTTGAGGAGCGATCGCAACTTGGGAATATTCCACTGTCCATTACCCAGATCGAACACTGAGCGGTGCTCTGTTTCGCTCGGCGCCACCTGAAACGTTTCGTAGAAAGAACGATTGGCCGTGAGCGCCTGCAGGTTGAGATCTAACACTAGCAACGGTTGCACCACCGTATCCACGATCGTTTCGGCGTAATTTTTCGCTTCCATCAAATGCTGGGCGCTCACTTTTAGATCGTTGATATCAACCAGCATCAGCACAACCCCATCAATCTTGTGGTCGAGCGTCCGGTAGGGTCGAATGTGCAGATCGTACCAACGACCGTCTCGATCTTGAACCTCCTGAACTTTCATATTGAGCGTGCGGATCACGTCTAAAATTGGTTTCTCTAAGTCCGGTATCAGCAACTTGTGAGTGATGTCGCTGAAAGACCGCCCGACATCGCTAGAAATCAAGTTGAAGATACCTTCGATTGCGGGAGTAAACCGGCGGATTCGCAAATCGCCTCCCAGCATCAGGATCGGAATATTGATGCTGGCCAGCAGATTCTCTAAATCGTTGCTCACCTGAGTGGATTCAAGATTGCGCCGCTGCAATTCGTCATTAATCGTGTTGAGTTCTTCATTGGTTGCCTGAATCTCTTCTTTCGCCGTTTGGAGCTCCTCATTCATGCTTTGCAACTCTTCGTTGCTCGACAAAATCTCTTCGTTGGCGGCTCTCAAATCTTGATTAGCGGCTTGATGTTCTTGGACGATCGCTCCGAGATGTTCTTTTGTAGTTTTCAGTTCCTCTAGCAGCCTTGCAATCTCCTGATTTTCAGTCTGTGAAGGATCAGTTTTGACTCTACCATCGTCAGCAGCAGGTCTTGCAGAGATCGGAAACTCGTCTTGAAACAACACTAAAAAATAGTCTTTTGGCACAGCGCCGGCTTGGAATGGAATCACATTAATTCCGATTTGCCGGATGATCTCGCCCTCTTCAACTTCCAAGCCGGCCCGTGCGATCGATTGCTTCTGCCGTGAGGCTTCTTGAATTGCAGTTGCCAGTTCCAAGCGCAATCCTTCTTTTGCCATTCTCAGCAAGTTAAAGCTCGCCCTACCGGGAGCCAGTTTTAGGTAGGGATTCGTCTGTCCTCGAAATTGCAGAATCTCGCTGGCTGTGTTAATCACTACCCCGACAGGGGCATAGTGATTCAAAACAATGCGATCGGCCTCTTTGTCAATTTCGATTTCGTCCATTTTTTCCGTTTGTTGCGGTGGAGCGTTGGGGGGTGTCAGAGGATAGCTGCTAGCATTTAAATCCATGCTGAGCCAATGCGATAGCTGTTTTTTAGTATAAATTTTATTCTTTTTGTCGAATAGCGCAAACAATTCTGAAAACTCACCAACCGTTTCCGAAGTGCCTAACAGCAAAAAGCCCCTGGGCCCAAGCCCATAGTGGAACATTGGCAGCAGTTTTTTCTGCAACTGGGGTCCCAGATAGATCAGCACGTTCCGACAGGTAATCAAATCCATCCGGGAAAATGGCGGATCGCCGATCAGGTTTTGTCTAGCAAAGACGCAGAGTTCCCGCACGGGCTTAGCGATTTGGTATCCGCCCTCGACTTCGACAAAGAACCGATGTAGGCGTTCGAGTGAAATATTGGTGGCTTGTGCGTGGGTATAAAAGCCAGTGCGGGCGGTCACGATCGCATTTTCGCTGATGTCTGTGGCATAAATCTGAATCGGCAGGTTAATAGATCGAGCTGCTAAAAACTCTAGCAAGCAGATGGCCATCGAGTAAGCTTCTTCACCCGTTGAACAGCCGGCAATCCAAATTCGGATCGGTGTTTTCGGCGATTTATCTTTGACGATTTCGGGAAAAACATTGCTGCTTAAGGCCTCAAAGCTTTCGGGGTCGCGGAAAAAGCTGGTGACATGAATTAAGACATCGTGATACAGCGCCGTTACTTCTGTCGGGGTGTTTTGGAGATATTCGGCATAATCTTCGATCCGTTCCAGCTTGTAGAGGAACATCCGCCGATGTATCCGCCGCATCAAGGTGGTCTGCTTGTAGTAAGTAAAGTCAACTCCTGTAGCCGCCCGCAGCAAACTGTAGATAATGGCGATCGCATCTTTACTGCTGATCGCTCCTTCGCTGGTGATCGCATCTTTACTGGTGAGCGATTCTATCAAAGGCCGATCGCTCATGTAGGGATGACTGCTGATCTCTGCTATTTTCTGGGCAATTTGTTTCGGTGGCAAGATAAAGTCTACCTGACCCGTAGCCGCCGCAGTATTCGGCATACTGCTAACTTGTGCTGTGTCTTCACATTGGGCAAAAGTAATACCGCCCGCGGGCTTAATCGCTTTTAACCCTTGGGCACCATCGCTGTCGCCCCCGGACAAAATGACGCCGATGGCTTTGTTCCCCCGTTCTTCGGCGAGGGAAAACAGAAAAATATCGACGGACATAAATACGCCCTTTCCTCTGCCGCGAGGCGTTAGCTTCAGCACTGATTGATCGACGATGGTCATGCTGGCATTCGGGGGAATAACGTAGACCTGATTCGGTGTTATCACCATCCCATCTGTCACCTCATGCACGGGCATCTGGGTCGATCGAGCCAGAATCACACTCAATACACTTCCGTGACTCGGCAACATATGCTGAATTATTACAAACGCCATGCCGGTATCGATCGGCAAATGGCTCAGTAATTCCATAAAGGCATCCAATCCACCTGCAGATGCTCCTATTCCGACTACAGGAAATAAGTCGTTTTGATTGTTCTGCTTTTGAGCAGTTTTGATACCAGCTTTAGGTCGAGATTTCTTGAAATACTTATTACGACTCATTTTTTTGACGAGATATATTGCTAGCGGCGTATTATAGTTATTTTGCTTGTGTATTTTTGATATATATATATATATATATATATCAAAATGAATAAATGAGTCATCTACCTGCCGATATAATCTCTACGCGAACTCTGTCGGTGCGCTCAAGCGATTTTAAAATCCTTATTTTGGAGTTCCCTTCCCTAGTGGGGGACAAGATTGAAACGGGAAATCCCTTATAAATTGTACTAATTGTACTGTTAAGAGTAAAGAATCAGTGAACTTTCCCGATTCTGCGATCGTAGCAATTCTATGAATGTTTGCGATCGAGTGGAGTTCCCTAAATGCCGCAACTCATCAATAAACTGCCAACCGGAATCTTTTGGACTCTTCTCAAGCAACAGAACACCATACAGAACCGTAATTAATCTCGTTTTTATGCAGGTTGTGGCGATTAAGAGGGGGATAGCTTCGCTTCACGCAAATTCGCTACCGCCGCGTCGATATAAATTATCTCTGGATTATTTTTTTGACTCATTCATCACTGCTTGCTGGGGCATTTTTACCTTTTGATTCCTTTCCCGATTATCGTCGATTAGCGGTTGCCAATATTGATCAAATTCAGCAATTACTTTCTGAACTTCTTCTGGTGTTGAAGTTTGAGGCTGTTAATTTGCAGGCACAATCTCATAACAGATTTTTTTTTTATTTTCCCAAAATCCGGCAATTTGTGCTAAAATCTTAAAGAAAAGTAACAAAAATATATTTTAATTGACTTAGAGAAATTAGGGAAATCCAAGCAGCGCTGCAAAGTTCGGATTCTCAAGACAGGCTGCCGGGGGTAACGGCTGTGAGAAAGTGCGACTCTGCGGTGGTGCGATCGAGGTTGGTGAGGAAAGTGAAGGATGGGGAGTTTATGGTGCGATGTTCGTGGCGATGGGATGGCGGCAGACTCAAAGTGCGGAAGCTTTGGCGGCGCTGTTAAACATGATGCAGTTCGATCGCGATCGGAATGTGCCTGCAGAAGCCGCTAACTCTTTGTCAATGTTCGGAAGCGAGGCGATTGCTCATTTCGTGGCAGCTTTTCGTCGCGATGACAATTTGCTCGTCCGCCACAGTGCATGGCTCGGCTGTGCGATCGGCTGCCGCCCAAAATTGATTGTCAAAATGCTATACTCAAAATCAGAAAATAGTTGTATAATGTTTTTCTAGTCGTTTTTTACCGCTGCGCCTCCCAAGTCAAAAAAGGTGAAAACAGGTAAAAAACACTAAGCGCGGGCGTAATTCAGTGGTAGAATGTCAGCTTCCCATGCTGAACGTCGTGGGTTCGAGTCCCACCGTCCGCTTTGACTGAATTTTCATAGAATTATGAAAATTAATTAGTGCTATCAATTCAATCTATGGCTTATTTCTTAACCGCTGCTTTATATAAGTTCGTTGAACTACCTGATTTTGCTGAGCTGAAAGCACCGCTACTCGATTGTTGCAACAACAACAACGTCAAAGGCACTATCTTGCTAGCTCAAGAAGGCATTAATGGCACTATCGCAGGCTCGTCCGAGGGCGTACACGCAGTGCTGGCATTCTTGCGTAGTGACCCGCGTTTTGCGGATCTGGTACACAAGGAATCTTTCTCGGAAAAAGCACCTTTTTACCGCCTGAAAATACGCTTGAAGCGCGAAATCGTCACGATGGGAGTACCGGACATTAATCCCCGCCTCATGGCTGGCCAATATGTTAAGCCTGATGAGTGGAATAAGCTGCTTGACGATCCCGATGTTGTCGTGGTTGATGTGCGTAACGATTTCGAGGTATCTATGGGTACTTTTGAAGGCGCTATTAATCCCAAAACAAAAAGCTTTTCTGAGTTACCTGAATGGGTGCTGCGAGAAACTGCTTTACGCAATAAACCCAAGGTGGCAATGTTTTGCACGGGTGGTATTCGCTGCGAGAAATCTACTGCTTTTTTGCGTACTCAAGGTTTTGAGGAAGTCTATCATCTCGAAGGCGGGATTTTAAAATATTTGGAAACAGTACCGGAAGCAGAAAGTCGTTGGGAAGGTGAATGTTTTGTGTTTGATGAACGGGTTTCTGTTGGTCAGGACTTAAAGCCGGGAAACTATGAACTTTGTCGCGGTTGTCGTCACCCGATTAGTCAGGAAGATAAGGCTTCTGAATTATTTGTACTTGGTGTGAGTTGTCCTCATTGTCATGACTCAAAAACTGAAACTAAAAAACAAGCTTTATCTGAACGTCAACGTCAGATTGAGCTTGCTAAGCGTCGCAACCAAGTACATATAGGCGCGCGCTACGATGCGAAGGAAAAAGTAGATGAGGCCTGCGACTAATAGTATTCACTAAGCTCAAAGAAACCCGGTTTCCACGAAAAATCTTGTTTCGCGACAAGAAATCTACGAAGAAATGGGGTTTCTGACCCGAAAATCCCGATCGTGCGATCGACTAATTATATCGTTTCCGGTTTCATCGGAATAATAAAATTGAGTCAAAGCTTAACACTCAACCATTCAGTTTTTCGACCCGCCCGTCAACAGTTAACAGTCAACAGTCAACACTAATTCCGGTGCAACCGGAATTGATATTATATGTTAGCAACATACCCGATTTTGTATTCCTTTCGCCGCTGTCCCTATGCTATGCGCGCGCGCTTGGCCTTGATGGTTAGCAATCGGGTGTGTGAGTTGCGGGAAGTTGTTTTGCGAGACAAACCACAAGAGATGTTGGAGGTATCTCCCAAAGGTACAGTACCAATATTGATCGATGTTGATGGGCGGGTACTGGATCAAAGTATCGATATCATGTTGTGGGCATTGAGACAATATGATCCTAAAAAATGGTTGATGCCACAGCAAGGTTCTCTTACAGAAATGCTGGAACTAATTGCTCTATTTGATGATAGGTTTAAATATCATCTTGACCGTTATAAGTACCCGGATCGCTATCCCGGTGTTGATGCCCAAGTACATCGTTATGAAGGTTCTTTATTCCTGGAAAAACTCAACTCACAGTTAAGTGCCACTAAATATTTATTTGGTAACAATGTAGCATTGGCTGATATGGCGATCGCACCTTTTGTTCGTCAATTCGCTCATACAGATCCAGCTTGGTTCAACGAACAGCCTTGGCCACCGCTACAAGCTTGGTTAGCAGAGTTTACAGACTCTCAAATTTATAGCAGTGTTATGCAGAAATACCCGAAATGGGAATCCGGTAATGCAGGCGTTGTTTTTCCTTGATCGTAAGTAGGTATTCTTATTCGCTGCCCGGATATTTATTGAATACCAAAATGTTAGTTACCATGCTAAACTTATTGTTTTCCGAATAGATGATTGACTGTCATTTGACTAAAACAGCGAGGCAGGCGAAAATCGCATCTTGCTAATTTTTTTAAGGTGAAAGGATGTACTGTATTCTAGTAAGTATTGTCAGGCTAAAACTATGATTGATGTTGGTTCATTAGTTCGATCGCCCCGAAGCGATTTGGGAGTCGGAAAAGTTGTCGAGGTATCGCGTACCGATGCCGTAGTTGAATATTTTTGCTCAGTTAAAAACCGCATCCGCAAAACTGTGCCCTTAAGTCTACTGCAAGAAGCTAGACTTCAGCGCCAAACCCGCTGCTATCTCTGGAGTACAACTCAGGAAAGATGGATAATTGGGCGAGTTTATGACTGGGATGAAGATAAATTAGAGTACGAAATTGACCTGCCTGACAGCCAAAGTTTGCAAGCTGTTGAAACCGAACTTTACGTTCGCTGCAATATCCCGATCGCCGATCCGATCGACATTTTAGCAGTCAAAGGCCAAGAAACGCCGTATTTTCACGATCGGCGATTGGCATTTGTTCAATCTGCGATCGAACAGCGGGCCGTCAGCCGCGGCATGACAGGTTTAATTTCTGCTAATATAGACCTCTATCCGCACCAAGTTGAAGTCGTCCGGCGCGTCCTAGAAGACCCAATCGTGCGCTATTTATTAGCCGACGAACCAGGACTGGGAAAAACAGTAGAAGCCGGGACAATTCTCCGCCAATTTCTGCTAGATGAACCCAACGGACGCGCTGTGGTACTGGTTCCGAAATACTTGCTCGAACAGTGGCGGCAGGAGTTGGAAAATAAATTCTATTTGTCTCATTTTGCTGACCGAGTGCAGCTTGCTGCTGTTAGCGACATCAATCAAATTAGCCGCAATGCTAATCTAGATTTTCTGATTGTGGATGAAGCGCATGATGTTGCGGCGATGGCAAATTCGAGCGATCGTACTCAGCAGCAGTCCTTTGAACTTTGTCAAAAACTAGCTCAGAAAAGCAAAAATGTATTGTTATTATCTGCAACGCCAGTTATCGGCCACGAGCAAGATTTTCTAACGATGCTGCATTTGCTAGATCCGACAACTTACCGTCTTGATGACCTGGAAAGCTTCAAAGAACAGGTTAAAAACCGTCAAGAAATCGGCAGCGCTTTGCTAGATTTTCGAGAAAATGCCAAGCCTGCTGTTTTGCAAACAAAACTCGCTCAACTTCGCACTATTTTTGCCAAAGACGATTATTTAATCGGATTAGCAACAGAGTTAGAAAGTTGTTTGAAAACTAAAGAAACAGCAGAACAGGCTCGGCTTGTCCGAACTATTCGCACTCACGTTAGCGATACCTACCGCCTCCATCGTCGCATCCTTCGCAACCGCCGGGATGCGGTTGAAGATGTGATTTTTGATCGAGAGGCTGTCCCCAAAACTGAGTACGATCTGAATGATGAACAGTGGTCGGAAATTCAAACCGTACTCGATAAATGGCGCACAGTCGCTCCCAAGTCGAGCGAATATCAGAGAATTTTTCTGCTGTTTTTCCGCGCTTCTGGTACTTGGCTGAATGTTTTAGAACGGGTTGTGAAAGCTCGCTTGCAGAAAAAATCGACTCCAGAACTCGATCGCGAATTTGGACAAAATGACACAGCAATTTTGACCAAAACTGCGCTGTTTCCCGAAGAAAGGGAAATCCTGGAAACCTTGCTCAATACCCTGGAAAAGCCCCAGGAAGGACTCGATCGACTGAGTTTGTTACGAATTGCCATTCTCCGATTTCTGGCAGTTGCTTTGAAGGTTCCGCGCGAGTATCACAGCAAACCTCGCGATTTGCTGTCGAGAATTCAACAGCAAATTAAACGGCCGATTCCAAACGAGCGTTTCCCGAAAATTGTGATTTTTACCAGTTTTACTGCAACTTGTAAAGAGATTGCGGAAAATTTAGCAAAAATCTTTGGTAAAAATGCGATCGCCAGCCATGACACGAGCAAATCGGCTGATGATGTTGAGGCTAGTCTCAAGCGGTTTAAGACTGAACCCCATTGTTTTATCTTAGTGTGCGATCGATCGGCCGAAGCAGGGGTAAATCTGCAATTGACAGATTGGTTAGTTCACTTCGATTTACCGTGGTTTCCCAACCAGCTAGAACAAAGACTCGGCAGAGTCGATCGCATTGGTAGCAAAATGGGAGTGCAATTTTGTTTGTTTGCAGGCCCGGATATGCCGGAGAGTCCCCACGAAGCTTGGTTTCAAGTTTTAAAAGATGGGTTTGATATCTTCAACAAATCTATTGCCAGCCTTCAGTTTTATGCTGAGGAAAAACTTTTCAAACTTGAAGAAAAGTTGTTTGCTGAGGGAGGCAAGGGCTTATCCAGCGAAATTGAAGCGATTAAAACTGAAATCGAACAAGAGAAAATCAAAATTGACGAACAGTACGTTCTCGATGAAATTGATACTCTTGATGACAGTGCATCTCAGTATTTTGAATCTCTCGACAACTGCGATGCTAAGCATAAAGAAATGCAGCGGGCTACTGAAGGCTGGTTGTGTCAAGCTCTTCACTTCAAACAAATCGAACATCCGAGTATATCGGGGTTGATGCGCTATAAACCTACTCAAAAAACGTTAATTCCCTCGAACGATTTGATGACCAGATTGGTTCCTTATTGCCAGCAATATGGCAGTTACAATCGCCGTATTGCTTATCAGAATGCGGATGTGGCTCTTTACCGCATTGGTGAGGGATTGATCGATGCAATTAGCTCTTATATTCGCTGGGACGATCGCGGTCAAGCTTTTGCCATGTGGCGGCATGATGAAAGTTGGGATGCTGCGCCTGGGAAGGAGTGGTTCGGCTTCCAGTTTAATTATTCAATCCAGACTGATGTGCAGCCTGCCGAGCAAGTTTTGCAAGCACAAAACATCGAAAATTACAACTTGAAAGCTTTGCAGCGCCGCGCTGATGCTCTGTTTATCCCAACTTTTGAAACTGTGTTTGTAGATGCTCGCAGCGAGCCGATGTCTCTGGTGGAAGATGCGGAAATTATGGCGATTTTGCAGCGGGGTTATAAGGGGAAAGGCGGGCCGAATCGGGATTACAATTTGTCGAAAAATCGCACGTCGCTGATTGACAGTTTTGTCGATCCGCTAGAATGGGATGATTTTTGTCAAAAGGGACGGGTGGTATCGGAGGAATTGCTGCGCGGGCGATCGGCTTTTGTGGAAATGTGCGATCGATCTGCTGTTACTGCTGCTATCCAACTAGAAAACCGGGTGAATCAATTGCAATTGCGATTGAATCGACTTTCTAAATCCGAACAACTTTTAGAATCGGTTTTGGCTGAGGAAATCAATACCGAAAGTTTGTTGAGTGAAGCGGTTTTAGCTGGTATTCGCCGCCCGCACATGACTCTTGAGTCTGTGGGATTTATTGTGATTTCTGGGCGTCCTCCTGTAAAGTCGGAGGATGAAGGATAATTTGTTTGGTAGGGCGATCGCTCTTTTTGACCCGATTCGGAAGCACAGGCGAGACGCCCGTGCCACGATAGACGGATATGGATCAAAGGGCGATCGCTTTTTATTTAATCAAACTGTAAGAGTGAAAACAGCTTTAGGGTGGAAAGTAGCGATAAATATCTTTCCGGTTAAGAACTCTTGCAAAAGTAACTGTTTCGCCATCAAAATAAAAACCTATTCGATAGTCGCCAACCCGAAACCGATACGCATTATCATCGCCTTTCAATTTTTTTAAGTTAACTATTGTCTGTAAATCATTAACATTGGGAATTTCCCCAAAAGCAAACTCCTTGATTTGCTGAAAAACAGGCGTACTTTTAAGAGTTTTTAAATCCTTCACAAAACTGGGCAGATATTCTACTTTCATTCTGTTTCCAGTTCTGCAAGCGCTTGCCGTAAATTTAACGGCTTTTCATTTTTTACTTCGCGCATAGCCAACAGAAGTCCTCTATCTTCGATAGCTTCTAGGAAATACTGATAGTCGGTATAATCTAGAATGACTTGACTAATGTTGCCTTCGGCATCTAATATTAATTTTTTGGCAAGTGGATAATCTTCTATCTTCATATACTTTTATGTTGAGATGAGTTGGGAGGAAATGATGGTTCTATTTTAACAGCGATTTTTTTTACAAGGTTTGATGATGGTCGATTCCCTTCGGGATAGCTTCGCTTCACGCTCTTTTTGAACCGCAGATGCAGACGGATAAACGGGGATGGACGCAGATGGATGAAAGGGATATCGTACTTACGGACTAAACCTCCTCAAAAATCGCGCCTCGCTGCTGTAGATTCACCTGCGTCTCCTCATCGATTCCTGAATTGTTCCCGAATCTGGCTGACTCGACATTCGCACCACTGAAATTAGTATTTGTTAAGTTCACTTCCAGCAGATTGGCGCCGCTCAAATTGGCACCGCTGAGGTTAGCTAAAGCTAGACTTGCTTTGTGCAAATCTGCGCCACTTAAATCAGCATTTCCTAAGAAAGCCCCACTCAAATCTGCACCGCCGAATTTGGCATTTTGCAGGTTGGCGTCGCTGAAATCGGCATCGCTTAAGTTTGCACCCCGGAAATTTGCCCGATCGAGATTTGCGCTGCTAAAATCCACTGCACTTAAAGTCGTTCCGCGCAAGCTGCTACCCGCGAAATCTAGTGCTGGATTGAGATTGGCGATTTGGGCCAACTCCACAAAGTTGTCGGTTTCAGCGGAGATTATGCGATCGACCATTTCCTGCAATTGAGATTCAGCTTCCGGGACTATTTCCACTTGGCGCGGTTCAACCGGAGGCAAATTGTAGGACAATAGCGCCCAACTGAGGGCAGGTTGGAGTTTATTTGCTTGCAGGTATATAGTCAGAATTCTTTCTAAAACCGAATGTTGATTTGGCGTGATATCGTGCGGCCACAAACCCTCCGCATCTGTGAGATTAATATCTTCTTTAGCAACTTCAAAAGCCGCCGCCATCCGAAATTCTTTGCCCGCCAATTCTCCCAGTTTAGCACTTTTTAGCAAACCTTTTAATATTGATTTGCCCTGTTCTACTGCAAAAATCCAAGCTGGCGTTTTATCATCGCTGATTGTGGAAACGTGACAAAATATGCTCTCTGTTTCCTTAATTTTTTCCGCCTTCTCCCCGCCCTGAACTCCCCGCTGACTTTCAGTTACTAAATTTTCTGCACTGCTTTGAATGGGCAGGCTTTCTCCTATCGGCAAAAGTTTGAAAGAACCGACTAACTGACGTGATGCTACGGGAATTTCGCAGTTTTCTAGATAGAGTTTGAGCGTCCCGCCTTGCAGACCAAATTTGACGCGACCACCTAGCAAGGGTTCCCAATGCTCGTTAAAATTCAGGCTCAAGTGAATTTCGAGCTGCTGGGTTTGGGGTGCAACCGATGGAACTGGGATTGCTTCTAATTGCATCCACAAGCAATCTGGGTATTTGTTGTGAGAATCTAGCGATCGCATATCGGGTAGAATTGCTGGCACTACCAGCCTGTAATTGATATTTAAATTAGTTTATCATCTCTATTTTATCACAACACAGTTTTTTTTATGGGGCTAAAATTGTAAATTTTGTTTAATTCTCTCCGCCCTTCATTGGTTTTGCTGAATTTGGCTTTTTACCCAATTCCGAAATGCTTTTACTAATTCCAAATAGTCCATTGTTTCTGCTTGTTCCAAAAATCTGACAATCTCTAATATCGGTAAGCTGGGAAAGGCTAAACTGATCTCGCCCTCAACGTATTCTCCATTTTCTAATCTGTTGATTCTGAGTCGCGATCCATTATAAATCCAAACTTCCGGCACTCCCAGATCCGCATAAACCTGCAAGCTATTTTCCGAACGGCTGGTAATATCAATTTCCACCACTAAATCCGGCGGCGGATCTTGAGCCAGGTCGATTCTTTTTTTGCCTTTAACTGCACTAATATTCTGGATGTAAAAACATTCATCAGGTTCTGCACCGCTAAGTTCAGGACGCTTGAATGTGGTAGATCCAAGAGGTTCAATTTTCACCTCTAATTCTTCAGCTAAGGTTTCAACAAATCGACCCATTATTGTTTTGAAGCGTTCGTGTTCTGGAGAAGGTACTATAATTTTAAGATTGCCGCGATTATATGTCAGTCGAATTTGCCGATCGCCGATTTCGGCAAGCAAATTTTCGTAGGTTTGCCAACTGATACCCGATAGCTGGACGCTTTGTTCTGGCCGAGCGAGAGTTTGAGCAGTCATCTGATTTTAGATTTTAGATTTTAGATTTTAGATTTCTCCCCCGACTAATAAATCCGGGGCTACAAACAAAATTGTTTTGGATGATAGTGCTAGTTTTATGCTTCGTGCGCTCGCACTTTTACATTATATCATCGAAGCCAGCTCGATCGCTCTCTAATTACTGAGTTAAAATATGTGCGATGGCTGCTACGCCCCGGCTTGCGCCTACGAGCCAGATATTTTACTCATCAATCGGCGCTGGAAATACCGAAGACAAATCTAGAGACAACTCTGGAAAACCCGGAATTACCACCGTCTGATTTGGCAAAACAACTCGTTGCAATTGATAACTATAACTACCGTTTTGTTTCTGATAAGGTTCGCTGTGCATTTCCAGTTGATTATCAACCAAATTAAATATCCAATAATTATAAATCCCCGTCTCAGCATAGAGAGACAACTTGGTTGTGCGATCGTACTTCAAAGTAGAATCGGAAACCTCAATTACCAACAAAATATCCGCAGGCTGCGGGTGAGAAGATAAATAATTGTCCGAACGATTGCGCGCAATCACAACATCAGGCTCTGGTTCGCTATCATCAGACAAAATAATCGGCTCTTGTACGCGCAAGCGAGCGCATCTTGCCAGTAAAATGACTAACTCCTCAAGTAAAAGACTGTTGCAAACAGAGTGAAGCCTACCTTTAGCAGCCATAATGATAATTTCTCCGCGAATCAATTCAACTCGGTCATCGGGGGCGAAAAACCCCAGTTCTCCCAAACGGTGATATTCGGCGATCGAGAATCGTTTTGCAGTTACGGCACTCATAGCTTTTCTTACCCTCTACAATTACCAACCTTTCCAATTAATTCTACTCAAAAATCCCGCCCCGTGCCATCAATTCAACCTTCACGGCTTCCGAAATTCCGACACAACCAGAAAAATTGGCATTTTTAACCACCGTATTTTTCAAATCAGCGCGGCTCAAATCAGCACCGTTTAAATTCGCACCACTCAAATTAACACCGCTTAAATCAGCATTTCTGAAATCAGTATTTGTCAAATTTGCATTTACTAAAAGCGCATTCGGTAAATAAGCACTGCTCAAATTGGCCCCGGTTAAATTTGCACCGCTCAAATTCGCCCTGGGCAGCTTTGTCCGCAAATCTGCACCGCTTAAATTCGCGCTGCTGAGTTCAGCATCCCGCAAATTAGCATTGCACAAATTAGCATCAATTAAAATAGCAGCGCTCAGCAAAGCACCGCTGAGATCAGCCAAAGTCAAATCAGCGCCTCGGAGGTTGGTTTCGCGCAAATCCGCACCGTTAAAATCAGTGTAGTGCAAGTCAAAACCGCTTAAATTAGCCCCAGCAAAATCCTCAATCAAATTCAAACCAACTGTTTCTGTCAGTTGTACAAAACTCTTATTTTTATCAGTTAAAAACAGTTCCCGGACGATCGCCAATTGCTCCTGTCGGTACTGGTTAGCCTTCTCGTAATCTGCTAAATACTTGTAACCGAGCTTCAAATACTTGAGAGCATTGCGCTCAATGCGATCGTCCTTGCTGGTGCGCGCGATCGACAACTGCTCGTGATAGCATTCGATCGCACCAGGCAAATCACCCTTAGCATCGTAAGCTAGCGCCAAATTGCCCAAAGTTTCCAATTCAGAGCGCCCGTCGCCAGTGTCCCGCGCGATCGCCAAACGCTGTTGCTGGTAATCAATAGCACCAGAAAAATCTTCAAGAGCACAACAAGCATTGCCCAGATTTCCCAAAGCATTTGCCTCACCCCGGCGATCGCCAATTTCGCGCGCTAACACCAAATGCTGCTGGTAGCAGTCGATCGCCTGAGCGTAATTTCCCAGGGCTTCGTAAGCTACGCCCATATTACCCAGCGCCGCCCCCGATCGCCGCTTATCGTCCATTGAGCGATACAGCGCCAGCGCTTCCTGCCAAGAATCCAGCGCCGCCTCAAATTGACGCGCCTGATATTGCGAAATCCCCTGCTTGATTAGCTCGCTAGCTTGTTCGCTCATACTGTCAAAATTAGTTAATAACTAAAGTTGATATTAATCGACTCAAAGCGGTAATTGCTAATCGGTAATCGGTAATCGGGGATCAGTATGGCCAATCCCCCTCTCCCCTCCGTATTTTCACGTCCGTGAAAAAAAAAAGACAAAAAAAAGAGAGAGCTACCTAAGTAACTCTCTCTGCCATCAGGGTGCATCTACATAACACAATATAACACGACCGGGATGAGGGGTGTCACCCCCAAACGTGAAGATGTTGTAAAGAAATGTAGATTAATTATAAAGTTACGAGCCAGCGAGAAGGGTAATTCGATTTTAGATTTTAGATTTTGGATTTTGGATTGACCCCACGGATAAATTCGGGGGCTTGTACCATCAAGAAATTCTTGGCCAGAGGGCGGCGGGATCGGGAAAAACCGATCGCCCGCCGCTGTATCCGCTACACGAGTCCCTTAACGAGTTGCTTAGCCTGGGCCGTTAAGCTTCGCCGTCAGCAGCTCATTCGTCAATTTGGGATCAGCCCGGCCGCCCGTTTCCTTCATCACCTTGCCGACAAAAAAGCCCAGCAGCTTAGTTTTACCGGCTCGGTACTGTTCGAGCTCCTTGGGATTGGCGGCTAACACGGCATCGATCGCTCGATCGATCGCCCCAGTATCCGAAATTTGAATCAAACCCTTGCTCTCAACGAACTTCTGAGGCGAACCACCGTTGGCGAGCAACTCCGGCAAAATATCCTTAGCGATTTTGCCGCTGATCGTACCGGCCTCAATCAGCCCCAGCAGTTCCGCTAAATCCTGCGGTTGGAAAGGAATTTCTGCGATCGCCAGCTTTTCATTTTTCAGATAAGCAGTGATATCGCCCATCACCCAATTCGCAGCTTGTTTCGCACCAGCACCGGCGGCGATCGATTTTTCAAAATACTCCGCCACCGCTTTGTCGTCAGTCAGCACCCGCGCGTCGTAGGGAGAAAGACCCAGCTCAGTTTCGTAGCGATTGCGCTTCATTGCCGGCAATTCCGGCAGGTGAGCCTTCCAATCCTGCAATTGCTGAGCCGAAACTTTGATCGGGGGCAAATCCGGTTCCGGGAAATACCGGTAATCGCTCGCACCTTCCTTAACCCGCATACTGAAAGTACACTGCTTGTTTTCATCCCACAGCCGGGTTTCTTGGATGATGGTTTCGCCATTTTCCACAGCTTGAATTTGCCGCTCGATCTCATAATCGATCGCCCGTTCGATCGCATTAAAAGAGTTCATATTTTTAATTTCCACCTTCGTGCCGAACTCTTTTCGGCCAACGGGGCGCACCGAAATATTCACGTCGCACCGGAGCGAACCTTCCTGCATATTCCCGTCGCCAACACCGATGTAGCGCACGATCCGGCGCAATTCTTGACCGTATTCGGCAGCTTCCGCGCCCGATCGCAAATCCGGTTCCGAAACAATTTCGATTAGAGGTACACCGGCACGGTTGTAATCCACCATTGAATAAGTTGAACCGCTCAACCGATCGCTGCCGCCGTGAACCAATTTTCCGGCATCTTCCTCCATGTGCAAGCGAGTGATCCCGATTTTTTTTCTAGTAGAATTTCCCGTCTCATCCACGAGTTCAATTTCTAGCCAACCGTTAGTTGCGATCGGCAAATCGAACTGAGAAATTTGATAATTTTTCGGCAAATCGGGATAGAAATATTGCTTGCGGTCAAACTTACTGTAAGGTGCGATTTCGCAGTTGAGAGCCAGCCCTGCTTTCACCGCATACTCCAGCACTTTTTGATTTAATACTGGCAACACTCCAGGCATTCCCATACAAATTGGGTCAATGTTAGTATTTGGAGCATTGCCAAATTCTGTAGAAGAACTGGAGAAAATTTTAGTATTGGTACTTAATTGACAATGAGTTTCGAGGCCGATAATGGCTTCGTACTGAGTTTGGTTTTTTATCGAAGAGGGTGCAGCAGCAGTCATAAGCAATTTTAAAGACTGAATAACTTTAGATTTTATTTTAGCTTTTTATTGACCAAAGTGATTGAAGATTATTTGTAGGTAGGGGCGGTTTCATTGGTGTCAACAAGTGCGCCAAACCCTTTGTTCGGCAGGTTTAAACCCCTATCGGACTTTGAGAAAGCGTGTTTAGTTGAGACATATGGGGTTCTGCATACGCAACACCCTGCTACAGATTCGCGATCGACCCACGCCCGCAGCGACGCCGATCTCCTTTTGATAGCCCGCAAACAACAACCCTGTGCAAAAATATATTTAGCGCCAGCTCCGGCCCACACCCTTCTTTCGGGAGACTTTTAGATCGAGATCGACCAGGATTGCCGATCGATCTGCACCCCAAATCCTTTGACTGGCAGTCTTTAATAACGCCCGCCGCCTCCAACGATCGGCTCCACGCACAGACTAAAAATTAAAAATGTATAATTTAACAGGAAATTACATATTTTTATTTTTTAAACTTTAATTTTGAATTCTCAAAGTAACACTTGCCTAAGTGTCAAAACTATGCCTGAAATTCCAGTTGAAAGTGCCACACTGTTTCAGAACAGCACCACTGAGCTAGAGCAGGCGGAATCAGCCCTCGAACTAGCTTGGAACGAACTCGAAAAACAAACAGCAGAAACCATTGCTCACATTGCCAACCTCGGCTCAACAAACACACAGGAAATCAGCGATCGCTTGGCCGAGGCGAAGCAACTGCGCCAGCAACTTCAAAGTCAAATAAAACAAGCCAACTCGCGGCTGGAATTTCACCTAAAAAACTCGCCAATGGCAGTTATAGAGTGGGACAGGGAATTTCGGGTAGTGCGGTGGTCGCCAATGGCAGAACAAATATTTGGCTGGAGTGCAGCAGAAGTAATCGGTAAATACTGGCACGAATGGTCAATAGTTCATCAAGAAGACTTCGAGGAAGTGTGCGCCGTCACAAATCAACTGTTACAGCGCAGAGAACCCCGCAACATTTGCCGCAACCGCAACTATACCAAAGATGGCTCGGTAATTTACTGCGAATGGTACAATTCTGCACTAATCGATGAATCGGGAGTAGTTTCAATTCTCTCTTTTGCCAGAGACGTAACGGATCGCCACCGCATTCAAGAAGAACTGCACAGCCGCGAAAAAGCTTTCAGCACCATAGCCGAAAATGCGACCGATATCATCGCCCGGTTCGATCGACAATTCCGCCACCTTTACATCAACCGCGCAGTAGAATCAGCAACCGGAAAATCCCCCGCAGAATTGATTGGCAAGAGCAACAGAGAATCAGGAATGCCACCACACTTGTGCGACCTGTGGGACAAGACTTTTTTGAAAGTTTTTGACACCGGCAAACAAGAAACCATAGAATTTGAGTTTCCCACTCCCGATGCCATAAAACATTACCACTGTCGAGTCATTCCCGAGTTTTCTGAAGACAATTCAGTAGAAACAGTTTTATCCATCGCCCGCGACATCACAGAACTAAAACAAGTCGAATCACAGTTGCGACAAAGCGAATCCAAATTTAAAGCCATAGTTGATTCTAACATGATTGGCCTAATTTTTTGGGATCTTAACGGCAGCATTACAGATGCCAATGCCGCCTTTTTAAACACGGTAAACTATACGCGGGACGCTCTGCTTGCCGGAAGAGTTAACTGGCAAGAAATGACACCACCAGAATACGTGAGTATAGATACAGAAAAAGTTGCCGAACTGAAGGCTAGAAATACGGTTGTTCCCTTTGAAAAAGAATTTATACGTTCGGATGGTAGCCGCGTTCCGGTGCTGCTGGGCAGCACATTTTTAGAAGGAACGAAGCAGTTAGGCGTCAGTTTTGTGCTGGACTTAAGCGAGCGCAAGCAGGCAGAAGCCGAACTGCACAAACATCAGCAACTTTTAGAGAGTATTGTTACAACAATACCTAATTTTCTCTACATTTACGATGCAGTAGAAAACAAAAATATTTATGCCAATGAATCGGTTACAGCCATGCTGGGATACACTCCCCAAGAATTGCAAGATTTGGGTACACACGCTGTCGCTAACTTAGTTCATCCCGATGATCTGTTAAAGCTAATTACAGGTATGGAGCGACTAAAACAAAGCAGGAATCCCTATGAAACGAATGACAGAGACTACAGAATCAAACACAAAAATGGGGAATGGCGCTGGGTGCACGCTCGCTCTAAAATTTTCAAAAGAACCCCAGACGGAAAAACGATGCAAATTATCGGTTCCGTACTCGATATCAGCGATCGCAAACAAGCCGAAGAATCATTAAAACAGCAAAAAGAACTGCTGCAAACTATCTTCGATAACGTGCCGATTATGCTCGCATTCTTAGACCAAAACGGTCAAATAAACTGGGTAAACTCCCACTGGGAACAAGTGCTCGGCTGGAGTTTGGCGGAAACCAAAGACCGCGATATCTTGGCGGAATTTTATCCGCAGCCAGAATATCGTCAATATGTTTTGGATGAAATCCAAGCAGCAACTCAGAAGTGGAGCGATTTCAAAACACAAGTTAGAGACGGGCGAAGTATCGACACTTCTTGGGCTAATGTTCACCTTTCCGACGGCAGTTGTATCGGCATTGGTCAAGATATTACCGAACGCAAACGAGTAGAAGCTGAACTTAAAGAACTCAACGAAACTTTAGAAGCTCAAGTTGCCCAGCGTACCGCAGAATTAGAGACTTTTTTTGATGCTTTGCCGGACTACATTTATGTTGTAGAACGGAACCATATGCGCTTGTCTTTTGTCAACCATCCCCTTGCCGAATTTTCTGGCTTCGATAGCAGGCAGCAGATGCAAGGCAAAACAATTTTTGAGTGCTATCCCAGCGAACTCACAGAACGATTTTGCCGGGAAAATTTGCAAGTATTTGAATCAGGCAAAACTCTGCACTTTCAGGAAAAATTTGTAATACCTGGTGGTCATGCTTACTTCGACACGTTTAAAATTCCGCTGAGAAATCTCAACGGCGAGGTTTATGCTTTAATTGGGACTGCTCGCGATATCACTGAGTTGGTAGAGACAAAACAAGCTTTGTCAGAACGCACAGAGCAATTAGAAGCTGCCAATCAAGAATTAGAATCTTTTTCTTACTCAGTTTCCCACGACTTGCGCGCACCTTTGCGACACATTTCGGGTTTTGTAGAAGCTTTGAAGCAGCGACTAGAATTAACTGAGGCTTTGAGCGATCGCAAAATAGTTCACTATATGGAAATAATTGAAGACAGCAGCCAAAAAATGAGCCTGTTGATTGACGGTTTGCTCGCCCTGTCGCGGGTGAGTCGCACCGAGTTGAGGCAAATTCCGATCGATCTGAGCCGTTTGGTACAAAATGCGATTAAATTGACTAAACCACCAACTGTCGCAGATCCGGCCCAAACTCCCCACAGCGTTGAATTTGCCGTCGGAGATTTGCCGAAAGTAATGGGAGATCCAACCTTGCTGCAACAGGTGTTCAGCAACTTGATTAGCAACGCCGTCAAGTTCAGTCGCGGACGCACTCCAGCTACAATAGTTATTGAGGGTTTACCGGATGGGACGATTTTTGTCAAGGATAACGGGGTGGGTTTTCCGATGGAATATGCCGATCGCCTGTTTGGAGCCTTTCAGAGGCTGCACTCCCAGAGAGAATTTGAAGGTACGGGCATCGGTTTGGCGATCGTCCAGCGGATTATTCACCGCCACGGCGGCACGGTTTGGGCCGAAAGCCTACCTAGTCAAGGAGCCACCTTTTACTTTAAACTAGGGCAAACAATCTCAAGCGGTAATATAGATTCATAAGTTAAGTGTATAAGAGTTTTAAATTCAAAATTTAAAACTCTTATACACTTAAATAAGTCACAATCGGTGAGAGCATCAGAATTTTGGTATGACAGGAGTGTTCACTGTTAGGGATGGAAGCGAAAGATCTAGGCTTGGCTGTGCAAGATGCTCGTACTCCTAAAAAACGCTCTTTTAAAAAGAGGGATGATCCCCAATCGGTTCGATCCGCCCTCGACTGCCGGTGCTAAATAAAGGTCTGGCGAGTAGAGTATATAATTGATTTTGCTAAAAAGAACTAAAAATATCGAGATAAAATTAACAACCAAATTCAGTCTAAAAAATTAGTAGCAAAAACACGAATAACCAATTGAAAACGGCCCCACTACCTTATGTTAGATATAAATCAGACTAACTATCTACTAAAAATGGTTGCGGAATCAACATTAAACTTGTTGATTATCGAAGACATGGCAGAAGATATGGAATTAATAGTGCTTGCCTTAGAAGCGGGGGGGGTAAATTTTAAGTGCGACACTGCCGAAACAGCAACAGAGTGCAGAAAACTGCTCGAAAATTGCCAGTACGATGCTGTACTCTCAGATTACCGCCTCCCCGGCTTCAACGGTTTAGAAGTGTTGAAATTAATGCAGGAATTAGGGCAAGACATACCCTTGATTTTAGTAACGGGAAGTTTGGGAGAAGAAGCGGCAGTTGAGTGCATCAAAGCCGGAATGACCGATTACGTATTAAAAGGGCGACTGTTTAGGTTGCCAACAGTTTTAGAACGATCGCTCCAAGAATACAAAATGCGGCGCCAGCAACAAGAAGCGATCGCTCAAATTCAGCGGCAAGCTCAGCGAGAAGCGATCGTCAACCGCATCCTCCAAGCGATGCGCTTCACCCTTGTACTCGACGAAGTGCTGCAAACCACCGCAGATCAACTGCACGAAGCTCTAGACATCAGCGCCTGCGCCATCTTGCAGCCAGATGCTGAAGGCGGCATCAGAGTTCGCTACATCAGTAAAGCATCCGACAGAGAACGGTTTGTCGGGCTAAATTGCCAAGTGGCCGAGCACTACAGATCGGGGCTCGCGGCCGGCGAAACCCTGATTATCGACGAGGTATCGACCCTGTGCCCGTCACTGGAAGAATCAGCAGGGTTGGTAGGGTTTCGCTCCGTCGCGATCGCCCCACTGCTCTACCAGGAGTCATTTTTGGGAGGAATTAGCCTCTATCAGTGCGATCGGGCGCGCTCTTGGAGCGCAGAAGAACTGTCGCTACTCAAAGCCATAGCCGATCAGTGCGCGATCGCGATCCACCAAGCCGAACTCTACCAACAAGCCCAAACCGAACTTGCAGAACGCAAGCGCGCCGAAGCAGCAGTCTGCGGCATCCAGCAGCAGCTAGCCACAATGGCAGCCAACATTCCCGGCTCAGTCTACCGCACCGTGCTGCATCCAGATGGCACAATGTCCCTGCCCTACATCAGTCCGGGCGTGCGTGAAGTTACTGGGATCGGGGCCGAAGAAGTGATTTCGCACCCGGAACTCTTGACCGAAATCATCCATCCAGAGGACAAAAGCTCGTGTGACAGCAGGGTAGCAGCATCGAAAGCGAGTCTTTTGCCGTGCGATCGCCAGTACCGCATCGTTCTGAGATCTGGGGAGGTCAAGTGGGTGCAAGACAGCGCTAAATTTTCCAAAAACGAAAACGGCGACGTAATTATAGACGGAGTAGCCCTCGACATCAGCGATCGCAAACAAGCAGAATCAGCCCTGCGCCAAAGCGAACAGCGATTTCGCTCGCTGATTGAAAACGCCACAGACATCACGATCATTCTCGACGCCGAAGGAATCTTCCGCTACATCAGCCCTTCCGTCAAGCGAATTTTAGGATACCCGCCCCACCAGGCGATCGGCCGCAGCGCCTTAGAAATAGTTCACCCCGACGACAGCGCCACGATCACCGAAACCCTCCACAAAGCCATTGAAAACCCCAAAAGAAGCCAGTGCCCAGTTGAGTACCGAGTCCGCCACCGCAACGGTTCCTGGTGTTATGTAGAAGCTGTAGCCACCAACTTGCTGTATGATCCCGCAGTCAAGGGAATCGTGATTAACTGTCACGACATCACTCAGCGCAAACTCGCCGAAGAACAACTGCTGCACGATGCTTTTCACGACGCCCTCACCGGATTGCCCAACCGATCGCTATTTACCGATCGGCTGGAACACGCTCTGAGGCTGGCCAAACGGCGCAAAGACTACTTGTTTGCCGTGCTGTTTCTCGATTTAGATAGATTTAAAGTAGTCAACGATTCCCTCGGCCACGCCATCGGCGATCAATTGCTAGTATCGATCGCGCGGCGTCTGGAAGCTTGTCTGAGACCCGGAGATACAGTGGCCCGCCTCGGAGGAGACGAGTTTGTGCTGTTGCTAGAAGACATCGAGGGCATCAATGAAGCTACCACCATTGTCAACCGCCTGCAAAAGAAAATCACCTCCCCTCTTCTTTTAGACGGACACGAAGTATTTATCACTGCCAGCATCGGCATAGCTTTGAGTTCTAGCGAATACCTGGAACCGACAACCCTGCTGCGCGACGCCGACACAGCAATGTACCGCGCCAAAGAACTCGGCAGAGCCCGACACGAAGTTTTCAACAGTTCCATGCACGCCCACGCTTTGCGGCTGTTGCAGCTCGAAAACGACCTGCGGCGGGCGATCGAATCAATTAGAGAGCCGGTCAGAGAAGAAGACTTTCCCTCATCCCCCGAATCAGCCTTACCTCCCTTATCCGCAGCGCCCCAGTTTATTATTCACTACCAGCCGATCGTGTCGATCGCCAATAACACAATTACCAGTTTTGAGGCCCTAGTGCGCTGGCAGCATCCAGAACGCGGCTTAGTTTCCCCCGGTGAATTCATCACCATCGCGGAAGAAACCGGCTTGATCGTACCCCTCGGCCGCTGGGTACTCCGCACAGCTTGCCACCAAATCCGCCAGTGGCAGCAGCTATTTCCCAGCAATCCCCCCTTAAGCGTTAGCGTCAACATTTCTGTAAAACAGTTTTCTCAGCCAGATTTAATTGAATACATCGACCAAGTTCTTCAAGAAACTAACCTCGACGGCAGCAGTTTAAAACTCGAAATTACCGAAAGCGTACTCATAGAAAATTCCGAATCAGTAACAGCAATGCTGGTACAGCTCAGAACCCGAAACATACACTTGTGCATTGACGACTTCGGCACCGGCTATTCCTCGCTCTCCTACCTGCACCGCTTCCCCACCAATACCTTAAAAATAGACCGCTCTTTTGTTAGCAGGATGGGAGGTGAGTTCGATTTCAGTAAAGGAGGCATTGACCCCACAGAAATTGTGCGGTCGATCGTTACTTTGTCTCACAATTTAGGCATGGATGTAGTAGCCGAAGGAGTCGAAGAATCCTCGCAACTATCTATACTAAAAGGGTTAAAATGTGAGTACGCCCAAGGATTCTTTTTCTCAAAGGCAGTAGACTCTCAAACAGCAGCAGCCCTAATCCGACAGCAAGCAGAAAATCAGAATTTGCTGACATTTAGTTTGTTAGAGAAAGGCCATTAAAAAAACACGGCATTTTGTGAGTCCCGTTTCAGCATAAAATCTTAAAATATTTTAAAGCTGTCCCTAAATGGCGTCAGTTAATAACTACGGCATCCAAATCACTGTCAACGACCCATGTCTAAAGATACTGGGCTTCCAGCCTCAGACTTAAACGATAGTTGACCAGATGTGTAGCTGCGTACTACGTTAACGGTAAGAGTTAAAGACCTACCAGGGAGTGCGAAGCTAGTTCCTGGCCAAGCGAAATTTAGGATTAAATAGACTTATTGGGTTAAATCACTGTCCTAAATATAGTATCGGCCCTTAACTAAGGCGCCAGCTAACATTACCCCTCTCATAGAGGCTCCTTATGGAGCGAACATTATGCGTACAGGATTGCGAGGTTGGATGTGGTAATTGTCCCACTGAAAGTACATTACAAAAGTACACTCCCATCTAGCAATCCTCGTGTAATGGAAAGATTCACGGCGGTTGAAACCGCCTAGCCGTTGCCCACGAGCGGTCTAAAGACACGCTCGTTTCCCACTTACCAAATTTTTTTATGACTATTGGCTACCTCGCACTCGTTCTCCACGCCCACTTGCCTTTTGTCCGCCACCCCGAAAGCGACTATGTTTTAGAAGAAGAATGGCTGTTTGAGGCGATCGCGGAAACCTACATTCCCCTGCTGCAAGTCTTTGAAGGGCTCAAGCGCGACGGCATCGACTTTAAAATTACCATGAGCATGACGCCGCCGTTGGTGGCAATGCTGCGCGACCCCTTGCTGCAAGACCGCTTCGACGACCACTTGGCTAAACTCGAAGAATTAGCCGATCTCGAAATCGAACACAACAGCGGAAACGGTCACCTCCGCTATTTGGCAGAACATTACGCCGCCCATTTCTCTCAAGTCCGCAACTTTTGGGAAAAGTACGATCGAGATTTAGTCAAAGCCTTCAAAGAACACCAAGATACCAACAACCTCGAAATCATCACCTGCGGTGCCACCCACGGCTACCTACCGCTGATGAAAATGTACCCCGAAGCAGTTTGGGCACAAATTCAAGTAGCTTGCGACAACTACGAAGCAAACTTCGGCCGCCGACCAAAAGGCATTTGGCTGCCCGAATGCGCCTACTATGAAGGCTTAGAACGGATGTTAGCCGACGCAGGCCTCCGCTACTTTCTCACAGACGGTCACGGCATCCTCTACGCCCGCCCGCGTCCCCGCTACGGCAGCTACGCCCCAATTTTCACCGAGTGCGGAGTAGCAGCCTTCGGCCGGGATCACGAATCCTCGCAGCAGGTTTGGTCTTCCGAAGTCGGCTATCCAGGCGCCGCCGAATACCGCGAATTCTACAAAGATTTGGGCTGGGAAGCTGACTACGATTACATTAAGCCCTACATCATGCCCAACGGCCAGCGGAAAAATACCGGGATTAAATATCACAAAATCACCGGTCGCGGATTGGGTTTAGGCGATAAACAGTTGTACGATCCTTACTGGGCAAGGGAAAAAGCAGCCGAACACGCCAGCAACTTTGCTTTTAACCGGGAACGCCAAGTCGAACACCTCAACGGCATTATGCAGCGTCCGCCGATTATTGTTTCGCCTTACGACGCCGAACTTTTCGGTCACTGGTGGTACGAAGGGCCTTGGTTCTTAGATTACCTGTTCCGCAAGAGTTGGTACGACCAAAATACCTACGAGATGACGCACTTAGCCGATTATTTGCGGGGAAATCCGACTCAGCAAGTGTGCCGCCCGTCTCAGTCTAGCTGGGGTTTCCGGGGTTTCCACGAGTATTGGCTCAACGATACCAACGCTTGGATTTACCCGCACTTGCACAAAGCAGCGGAACGGATGATTGAGTTGGGAAGCATGGAACCTGCGGATGAATTGCAGTGGCGCGCTTTGAACCAAGCCGCGCGGGAAGTGCTGCTAGCTCAATCTTCTGACTGGGCATTTATCATGCGTACAGGGACGATGGTGCCCTATGCGGTGCGCCGGACTCGATCGCACTTAATGCGCTTTCACAAGCTTTACGATGAAGTGAAAGAAGGGAAAGTTGATTCGGGTTGGTTGGAGAAGGTTGAGGAGATTGATAATATTTTCCCTGAAATTAACTATCGCGTTTATCGATCGCTTTAAGTCTCGTTTCCCCTTCCATCCTGTCCCCCCAGCCCTGCTTAAGAGAGGGACAGGATGTTAATTAAAATTATAGGTGATGCGGCGATCGCCATGAGTGGAATGAGAAAGGCGATCTGTGGTTTAGAGTGTGAGGGCGATCGCATTTTGGGATGGAAAGGTCGATCGCACTTTATCTCTTTTTCTCAACGCGCCGGCGATCGCACAACACAATCTAGTCAAACAGCATTTTGAGCTGAGGAACGCTGGACAATAGAGAATTACTGGTGAAGAATTTCAACTATCTTGGCGATCGCCTCGTTCAACTTCTCAGGTTTAAGCTTACCAGCTTTATAAAGTATAATTTCTCGATCGGCGGTAAACAAGCGATTAGGTCTAATGTTGCTCGTTTGGTTAAGTCCGCCCTCGCTAAAATCACTACTTTCAAGGGTAATAGCATAGCGATCGGCGAGCGTCTGGCTAGTAATCTGACAAAGAATTAGATCGTCTCCTGCCAAAGTTGCTATGACTAAAGCCGGTCGGCGCTTGGCTTGTGTTAAATCGGAAAATGGGAAAGGAACAACTATCACATCACCTTTTACAAATTCTGCCATGCTTCATCCTCCTCTGACTTTAACCAGTCTTTTTGCAAAGAAGATTCACTGAGCAGGATTGCTTCTAACTTATCTTTATCATACTTTGCTTTGAGGAATTGCAGAAAATCCCAAACTTCTTCTAATATAAATTCTGGAATATTATCCACTTCTTTAAGGAGCAATTCTTTAGCGTTCATGTCATTTACCTATAAAGACATAGTAACTGTTAATCTATGATAGCATCCTTGAGATTAACAGCGCTTAGTTGCGATCGCTCCCAATCTTCATGACCGACGGACAACCGCAAGCAGCCCGCCAAATTCCGACCGAGAGGTAGCTCCATGCAGACTACTAATCTAGAGCAATTATCTGCTGCTGACGCTCAATCCATCCTCGCTTACCTACCCGATCGCATCCGCATCGCCCTCATTACCCGCGCGGCTGCTATTTAGTATCCCATAGAAGCTTTCGTAGAAATGGATCTCGCCAGTTTTCTTGACTCGCTTAGCGTTGGGGTTTGCAGACTGTAAGCCAGGGCGCGGTAAGTAGTTGTCGATCGAGACAGATTTTAACATTTAGTTGGTAACGGCATTTTTTTGGCGAAAAGTAGAGCGAGTGCGCTCGACTAACCTACTAATTCAACGCGCAGGCGATCGCATTTTGGGATGGAAAGGTTGATCGCACTTTATGTCTTTTTCTCAACGCGCAGGCGAGCTCCTTTTTGGTATGGAAAGGTCAGTGCGATCGCGAACAAATAGAATTATGCAAGCAAAAGGAACAATAGCAGAAAGATCGCGATCGAGAACAAATGGAAATCGGCAGGAAGAACGAAGACAAAGAGAAAAGCAATATCGCCAAATTGAGAATATCATCTTTTTGTCGGAACTGCGATCGGCGGTGGACAAATCTTTTGGGTTAGCTATCCCCTAATCAAAGCTAAACCCATTAAATGGCAACCCGATTTTTTGTCTTCCGCTTCATTCCTTAACGGCAACGATTATCTGGAGTTTGCTTTTCGGTTTAATATTTGGCCGATTGATACTGGGTATCCGGCCGCTGGCGAGAAAAATATCCCCCAGAATTCTGTGGCTGGTAAGAAAAATATTATCCAGGTAAAGCGGTGCGTGATAGTCAATAGTAAAGGGCTGCGGTGCAATCATTGTTCACCGTCACCCACCCTATGGTTAGATATTTGTCAAATTATTATAAGATTAAGAATTGTAACATATTAGTCTTTCCAATCAATCAATGGATTGTTGGTGTAAAAACATCAATTATTCTTAATAATTGCCAAAATATATGGGCTTATGATTGACTTAAATTAATAATTGTAATTTTTGTTTAAATATTGTTAGATAAGTTAATACTGCGTGTTAGTAAAACAACTTAACTAAGGGGGCTCAATAATTTAAAATTATAGTGAAAAGAGCAGCCTGTACAGCAGTTAACTTAACACAAGCTTTACAATAGGATGAAATCTAAGTATTTACACCGCAAAAAATGGCTATAAACATGGGACGATATTTGCACGTACTGAAATTGTTCTGGGGTGCGGCGATCGCAGCGGAACTAGAATACCGAATCAACTTTGTCCTCGCGGCCATCAGCAGCCTCGGAAATCTTGCTGGCAGCTTGTTTGGGCTGTTTTTGTTCTATCGTACAGGCTACACATTTTCGGGATGGAAATGGGAAGAGGCTTTAGTTGTACTCGGCATTTTCACGATTTTGCAGGGGTTTTCGTCAACGTTTCTAGCACCTAATCTCAGCCGTATTGTCGATCGAGTTCAGCAAGGTACTCTCGATTTCGTACTCCTCAAACCCATCAGTTCTCAATTTTGGCTATCTGCAAACACAGTTTCGCCTTGGGGAATGCCAGATTTAATCTTGGGCACTGTATTGCTGCTGTATGCTGCTAACAAATTGGGAGTAGCAATCGGCAACTATTTTTTAACAGCAATACCGCTGTTATTCGGAACTATTACTCTTTACAGTATATGGTTTATGTTAGGGGCAACCAGCATTTGGTTTGTCAAGATTTACAATGTTACCGAAGTTCTCGAAGGATTGTTAGAAGCGGGTAGATTTCCCATGGCAGCTTATCCTGCAGCTTATCGATTTTTCTTCACTTTTGTGGTTCCCGTTGCCTTCTTGACGACTGTGCCAGCAGAAGCCATGCTGGGGAGAGGTGAAATCGTTTGGATCGCAGGGGCGGGAATATTGGCGATCGGGCTGTTATTTTTCTCGCGCTACTTCTGGCAATTTGCACTCCGCTTTTACACCAGCGCTTCCAGCTAGTTAAGCAGGTAGGTAGGCTGCTGCCGATCTAGATTGTCTATTATGTTTGAGAGGGAGAGGATTTGACACGTGCGGAATAGGGAAGTGAAATATACATTCTCAAGACAAAACAGCTTATCTAAAAAATATTTGTTTCTATTTACTTAGATAGTTAAATAAATGTAAGATTTCAACTTATCCTTGAAATGTAAACTGGAAATAAACCACGCAAACGCAGGCAAACCAATGAAAAGAAAAAAACTGGGTAACAGTAATTTTACTATCAGCGCGATCGGTCTTGGAGGTATGCCAATGTCCTTAAGCGGCAGACCGCCCGAAGATCAATCAATTGCAGTAATCCACCGCGCCCTCGATTTGGGTGTCACCCTAATTGACACCGCAGATTCCTACTGCCAAGATCAATCCGACAAACACCACAACGAGCACCTGATTGCCAAAGCTTTGGAACAGTATAGCGGAGATGTTAGGGCCGTTACTGTGGCAACTAAAGGCGGCTTAATGCGGCCTCAAGGTGCTTGGACGCGGAACGGCAACCCCCACCATTTACGCAAGACAATTCGCGAAAGTTTTGAAGCATTAGGCGGCAAAGAACCGATCGACCTTTGGCAATATCACTCGCCCGATCCCGCTTATACCATCGAAGCAGCCCTAGCACCTGCAAAAGAAGCAGTAGAAGCAGGAATGATTCGATTTGTTGGAGTTTCCAACTTTTCTGTAGAGCAGATCAAACGCGCCCGCGATACAGTAGAAATTGTCTCTGTTCAGAATCAATATAATCCGTGGCACAGACAGCCGGAATCAGACGGCGTGCTGGAATATTGCGAAACCGAAAAACTGACATTTTTTCCCTGGAGTCCTTTGGGAGGAAGCCGCCGCGTCACCAGCTTGCAAGATATGCCCGCGATCGCCAAATTAGCCGCAGAAAAAAACGTTTCTGTTTACTGTATAGTATTAGCTTGGTTGATGGCAAAATCGCCCTGCATTGTTCCCATTCCCGGTGCGACCAAAGTATCGAGTATTGAGGACTCTGTGCGGGCGCTCGAAGTTAAATTGACTGACGAGGAATTGCAACAAATTGCCGTAAGTTAAGTATATAAGGGCAAAAACACCATAGAACAGGCTTTTCGGCCTGTTCCACAAGAACTTTATTGTGGGTGGGCATCTTGCCCGCCCTTGAAAGTGGGATTTAATGAGTAAAGTTGACATTTTTTGAGGGATTGAATTTAATGGAAGCTAATCAAGTGAATGCCGATCGAGACGTAGCAATTGAACATCAAAATGTACCTGTCGCCCATGAAGGACTGCACAACTTTTTATACAGTTCCGACTCAGAACACAGCGCAGCGGCCGCTATTTCTGAATTAGAAAATGACGGCACGCAAGTAATGTCGATCGATACATGGCGCGATTTGGCAACTAATGCGAAAGTCGCCGGCGTTTACGCTGTAATGGATATTTCCCGCAACACTCAGTTTATCGGTTATTCGCGAAATATCCTGCTTTCAATCAACGGTCACATCGCCCAAAACGGCGTCGAAAATTGTGCTTTTCTGCGCGTGCAAACTTTCAAATTCCCGAAGCGGGAAGAAATGGAAAGTTTGCGGGATGCTTGGATAGCAGAAATTGGCAGCATTCCCCCTGGAAACGGTGCTGAAAGCGAAATGTGGGCGGCTACGGTAGGCCAAGCAGCGCGCGCTGCTATGTCTGCTGAGGAACAAAAAGCTTATGAGGAAAAGAAACTGAAATTACGGAAAGCAATGGCAGATTCCACTCTTACCAAAGAGTTAGAAACAGCGGCCAAAAGTGACGGCGAACAGGCTAAGGATTTGGAAGCGGCTGTTAACAATGATGACTGGAGTGCGGTGATTCAATCACAAACCCAGGAAACAAAATCCGGTTCCTAAATTGGAAAAATGTTTGTAGTGCTGATATCTTGTACTATTTTTAGAACGGGCAAGATGCCCGTTCCACAATATATCAATTTTATGGTGGGGCGGGCATCTTGCTTGGGCAAAAGACTCAATCTTAATCCTCAACAACTTATCGGAATTAATGACTAACTTTGCGTTCAGTAACTAAAGTCAAACTCACCCATTCACCGCGCTCATTGTAACTGCGAATCATCCGAAACCGCAAGTCAGGTTCTACTAACCAACCAGCCTCGAAAAATATAGGTTTTCTGGATTCAATCTTAATAGGTAAAGTGCAAGAACCGCCGTCAGGAAGGAGCACAACTTGCACGGGCGAAGCACCTTCGTTAAAATTTAATACAGAACCGTCAATGCTGGCGCTAGAACTGATAACAGTAGCATTACTGCCAAAAGTAATTTTCTGCACTAGGCGATCGCTACTTTCCAAATGCAATTGCATTTTGGTTGAATAAATGTCAGGAGAACGCCCATCTGGATACATTGTCACGGCTTCACCCTGCCACTCTCCCAGCAAATCCTCAACAGTTAAATGCGGACGTTCTGGGACATTTTTATCAAGCTGCTTTTCCCGAATTAATGTAAGTTTGGATAAATTGCCGTCGGTATTGTAGATCATAGGGAAGCGCAACCGGCGATAATTGTAGATAAAACCAAACTCGGCACCGCACTCAGAATAAGGCGCTAGTTGAATAGTTCCCTGACAAAAAGCTCCATTCTCAAAAAACAGGATATCTCGTCCCAAAGCTTGAAATTCTCGAACAAGTTCGTTGACTTCCGGTTCGCCGACACCGCTAGGATTTGGGTAAAACCGACGGAGTTTTAATCGCACTGTTTTGTTGTCATTGAAACCTTCGAGAGAAATAATGCTAGGAGTATCTTGAAGTACCTCTCCTCGCGGCGATAACTGGGTAAAGGAACCGTGCCATTCTCCTAAGTTTTGCAGAAAGTTTTCCCATTGTGATACCATATTTTAACCTTTGGATATATGTCTAAAAATAGAATTATAACTCTGCTTACGGATTTTGGATTAACCGATGTTTATGTGGGAGTGATGAAAGGTGCGATCGCCCAAATTAACCCGCAGTTAAAAGTCATTGACATTACGCACCAAATACCCTCTCAAAATATTGCGGCGGGGAGGTTTTGTTTGATGACTGCTTTTGCTTATTTTCCGCCGGAAACCGTACATATTGCTGTCGTCGATCCGGGGGTGGGAAGCAAGAGACGCCCGGTTGCGATTAAATGTGCTAATTGCTTTCTTGTCGGGCCCGATAACGGGTTGTTTAGCGGGGTGTTGAGTCGGGAAAGCGCGATCGCCTGTGTCGAACTCACGAATTCTCAATACTGGCGCACACCTCAACCCAGCAGCACTTTTCACGGTCGGGATATTTTTGCAGCAGCGGGCGCTCACTTGGCCAACGGGGTGGCGTTGGAAGACTTGGGGGAGGATCTCGACCCTGCGAGTTTAGTGCAGTTAGAGATACCAAATTGTGCCGTTACAGCCACAGGTATAGAAGGCTGTGTTCAATATGTCGATCGCTTCGGCAATCTCATTACTAATATCCCGAATAATTGCATTATAGGTAACAATTGGTCATTGACAATTAGCAATAGTTCTGATGCAATTCGCATCCCCAGCGGTAAAACCTACAGCGACACCGAACCGGGCGATTTAATTGCCATAACTGGTTCTGACGGTTGGGTAGAAATTGCCGTTAATGGCGGCAGCGCTCAATCTGTATTAAAATTGGAATGCGGAGCGATCGTGCAATTGCTTTTTGAAACTAACAATTAAATAGGACTTAGGCATCGGTGCTCAGAAACCGGGTATTTTACGAAAATACTTTGTTAGAATCAGTAGATTCCCTAAAAAACCCGGTTTCTTTGGCGGAGTGCGTAAGTCATAATCGGGAAATTGTTAGATTACTCATTTTTGGACTGGCTACTTCTTAACTGCAAGTATTAAAAACCCGGTTTATTGAAGAAACCGGGTTTCTCAACTTTATCCAGCTACCACGAAATTAACCAACTTTCCAGGCACCACAATTACCTTTTTAATCTCCTTACCTTCCAGATGACGCTTGGCCAATTCCGACTCGCGAGCAAACTTTTCCAAAGCAGCTTTATCAGCACCTGAAGGAACTTGAATTGTGCCGCGAGTCTTGCCCATAACTTGAATTACCAGCGTAATTTCATCGGTAATTAACGCAGATGGATCGACACTCGGCCAAGTTTGCGTATGCACCGATTCACTGTTACCAGTATTGTGCCACAATTCATCAGCAATATGCGGCGCAAAAGGCGCTAACAAGCGAATCAAAGTGTTAATTCCTTCTGCATAAATTGGCGAATCTTTACATTTAGCATCACTCAAAGCATTGCTGAGTTTCATCATTTCAGAAACAGCAGTATTGAACTGATAATCACCCTCCAAATCTTCGCTCACTTCCTTAATTGCAGTGTGAATCGCCCGCCGCAAATCCTTCTCAGGTTTACTTAAAACCTCTTTCTCCCCCCCTTCGCAAGGGGCGGCTGGGGGGGGTGAACCAAAATCTGTAACCACGCGCCAAACGCGATTTAAAAAGCGAAATTGCCCTTCCACATCAGCGTCGTCCCACTCCAAATCCTTCTCTGGTGGCGCTTTGAATAAAATAAACATCCGCGCCGTATCTACCCCATATTTGCCCATAACTTCCAAGGGGTCAACGCCATTGTATTTTGATTTGGACATCTTCTCGTAGAAGACTTGCAAAGCTTCGCCAGTTTGAGGATCTTTGGGATTTGCGGGGTCTATATCTGCTGGGGGAACGTATTTGCCAGTAACGGGGTTTTTGTATGCCATTGCTTGTACCATGCCTTGAGTTAACAGGCGTTTAAATGGTTCGTCACAATTGATCAAACCCCGATCGCGCAAAACCTTGGTAAAGAACCGCGAATACAGTAAGTGCAAGATGGCGTGTTCGATGCCGCCCACATATTGATCCACTGGCATCCAATCATTTGTCTTAGCCGTATCGAAGACTTGCTCTTGATTTTGAGCATCGGGATAGCGCAAGAAATACCACGAAGAATCGATAAAAGTATCCATCGTATCTGTTTCCCGCTTCGCCGCAGTGCCGCAACTCGGACAAGGAACGTTTACCCATTCTTCCATCTTTGCCAAGGGCGAACCTTTGCCCGTAAATTGTACATTCTCCGGCAACAATACGGGCAAATCCGATGCGGGGACGGGGACTGTCCCGCAGGTGGGACAGTGAATTACGGGAATCGGAGCGCCCCAATAACGCTGTCTAGAAATTAACCAATCTCTCAAGCGATATTGCACTCGCGCTTTGCCATAACCTTGATTTTCGGCATGGTCAATAATCGCTGCTTTGCCTTTAATTGAATCCATGCCGTTGAAGCTTTCGGAATTAATCATAATTCCTGGTTCTGTGTAAGCTTCGGTCAGCGGAATCTCATCATCATCTACAATTACTACTTTAATTGGCAGTTGATATTGATTGGCAAATTTGAAATCTCGCGTGTCGTGGGCGGGTACTCCCATGACTGCGCCGGTGCCGTATTCGTACAATACATAATCGGCAATCCAAATGGGAATTTCTTCGCCGTTGAAAGGATTGATTGCTTTGCCACCTGTGGGGATGCCGCGCTTTGGTTTGTCTTCGGCTGTGCGATCGATCTCGCTTTGGGCGGCGACTTCTTTGATGAAGCTTTCTACGGCGGCTTTTCTGTCTTCCGTTGTCACGCGCTTAGTTAGAGGATGTTCCGGCGCTAAAACAAGGTAACTGACGCCGTAAACTGTATCGGGACGTGTGGTAAAAACGGCGATTTTTTCATCCATTCCGACAATCGGAAATTCTAAGTAAGCGCCGACTGATTTGCCGATCCAGTTGGCTTGCATTAATTTGACTCTTTCAGGCCAATCTGGCAATTTGTCTAAGTCGTTTAATAACTGTTCGGCATAATCGGTAATTTTGAGGAACCACTGCCGCAATAATTTGCGCTCGACTTTGGCACCGGAACGCCAGGAACGACCTTCGTTATCTACTTGTTCGTTTGCTAAAACTGTTTGGTCGATCGGGTCCCAATTAACTGCCGCTTCTTTTTGATATGCTAATCCTGCTTCTAAAAATTGCAAGAAAATCCATTGAGTCCACCGATAATAATCTGGAGAACAAGTTGTAACTTCTTTTGTCCAATCAAATGAAATGCCCAAACGCTGAAATAAGGCTTTCATTTGGGAAATGTTTTGATAAGTCCATTGTGCAGGTGGAATTCCTCGCTCAATAGCTGCATTTTCTGCGGGCAAACCAAAAGCGTCCCATCCCATCGGATTCAATACCCGATAACCTTGCATTCGCTTGAGTCTGGCAATTACATCGATGATTGTGTAGTTGCGGACGTGGCCCATGTGCAAGTTTCCCGACGGGTAGGGGAACATGGATAAGGCATAAAATTTAGGCTTTTGGGTATCTTCTGGCATCTGGTCTAAGTTTTGCTCAGCCCATGTCTGCTGCCATTTTTCTTCTATGGATTGGGGGTTATATCTGGAATCCACAACAATTGCTCCGTGCATGGTTTAGTAATGTTTGCTTCAGTATTTTTACACATTCAAGGGGCTTCGATTCTGATTTTTCTGAGCTCCAAGGATTTTGGCTCAAATCTCTGTATTATATATTGTAGTATATGTAATTTTAGCTGGGGGGCGATCGACCAAATATCCCCGTTCGCCCTGAAAAAAGTAAATAACTGCAATCCCCAGAAACCCGATTTCTTTGACAAACCGGGTTTATTCTCCTAGTTCGAGCTTAGATGCTATCTGGATCGATGTTCAATTCGCGCAGTTTGGCGGCTAAACGTTCGGCTTTTTGAGCTTCTTGTTCGGCCCGCTGCGAGGCCTCTTCTGCGCGCTGAAATTCTTGTTCTGCGCGCCGTCGCTCTAATAGCCGCTCTGCATTTATTTCGGAATAGGAAAGAAACTTTTCTCCATCAGGGCGATAGATTTCTAACCCTTCTTCTGGTAACTCAAACCGCACTCCCAGTCTGGGACTTATCCATCCCTCCATCGGTTCAATTGGTTCTAAGATTCCTTCAATTCTTTGCCAACCTTCTAACTGATTTCTTTCTGGATCGTAAAGGTAATACTCCTCGACTCCGTAGCGATTGTAAAATGAAAATTTCTTGTTCATTTTTATTTGGCTGTCGCTGAAAGAGCGAATCTCAAACACGACTTTGGGAGGGATATTATATTCACGAAATTGGAGGTAAGAACGCCGATCGCCCTTTGGCCTCCCAAATACCACCATTACATCGGGCGCTTGAGAAATATCTGTTCTACCCTCAACCGGATACCACAGTAAATCGGCGGCTATAAACACGTTTGGGTCATCTTTCAACAGCGACTCGCAACCTTCTTTGATTGTGACAATTAATTTGTATTGAATTGTGCTATCTGCCAGAGGTTGACCGTCGCTGCATGGATAAATAATTTCTTCGGTTGTGACTTGCATTGTGGTTGTCTCCGAGAAGTATCTCAGCTTAATTATAATATTGTTTGAAGCAACTCTCCGCGCGAAAATGGCAGTGCAGTTTCCCTAATTACAGAATATTCAAAATAGCGTGCAGCGGCGCTTCAAAGCTGCTTGCAAAAGAGTGTTGTACAGTTTTTCCTTAACAGTATAAGCTCCGAATCTTTCTAAGTGCGGATTGTTCATTTGAGCGTCGAAAAGTAGATAAGATCGATCGCGCAATCTCTCCACCAACTTCACCATCGCCACCTTAGAACCCTCGGGAATTCGGTAAAACATCGACTCCCCAATAAACGCACCGCCGATCGACAATCCTAAAATACCGCCCGCCAATTCGTCCCCGCACCAAGTCTCGAAGCTGTAAGCCCAACCGGCCTCATACAAACCCCAGTAAATCTTCTTGAGCTCCTTAGAAATCCAAGTCGTTTCGCGATCGGCACAACCCTCAACCACCGCCCCAAAATCGCGGTTCACAGTCACCGAAAATCGATTTTGATTGATTTGGCGACGCAGGGATTTCGGATAGGTAAATCTTTCATCCAGGGGAATCAGCGCCCGCTGCCGGCTGGAATACCACCCCAAACTTTCCTCGCCCTCATTTGCCATCAAGAAGTAGCCTTGGGCATATCCTTGTATAATTGTCGGTATATCATATTGCATATATTTATCAGTTGTCATTTCTCAGTTAACTTTTCAAAGTCAACATTAGCAATTAGGAATAATCATGTCTGAAACCATTGAACCTATTACCTTACCGCCCGCCAAAAACCCTGAACAAGAAGGCCAATGGCTCCAACAAACGCTGCTGGCATGGCTAGACTCCGAGTTTATCCCAGAAGCAGCCAACCAGCAAATAGCTAAAAGAGCTGCCCAAATCTATGTCCGCCAGCGCATGGAAGGCGAAAATGACGTGGGCAGCCTCGTAATTGCGATCGTCACCGAAATGCAGGCCTATGATTTTTCTAAAAGCTTCTACGGCGAATTTGCGATCGCCAATGCCGTCAGCGACTTGTTACTCGAAAGTCTCGGCATCGATAAATGCTGCGGCCAGTGAAGCAAGAAGGAGGAAAATTTAACTCATAAGTCTGAAACAAAAATCAACCCCAAACCTAATCCTGCCGATTAATTGTGAGTTTTTTTCTTCCTTCTTCCTTCTTCCTTCTTCCTTCTTCCTTCTTCCTTCTTCCTTCGTGCTACCAGCTAGACTTCACAACACCGGGCAAAAGACCTTCGTGAGCCATTTCTCGCATCATGTTGCGAGACAGTCCGAAGTCACGATAGACACCTCTGGGGCGTCCAGTTGCCCAGCAGCGGTTCCGCAAGCGAGTCCGTGAACTGCTGCGGGGTAGCTGTTGTAGTTGGCGGTGAATCGCCATTTTGTCCATCTGATTGGTAGCTTGGTCAAACTGGTCTTTCAGGTCTTCCCGCTTGTCGGCGTACTTGTCTACGAGTCTCTGGCGCTTTTTCTCGCGCTCGACCATGCTCTTTTTAGCCATAATCTGTTGATATCCTTAGATAAATCACAATCTACTATTTTACTATATTTTGGTGATTTCGGCTCGCTTTTATTTGAATTATTTCTTTTGTCAACAAGATTTTTAGCAACAGGCAAGATGCCTGTTCCACAATAACTCAACATTTTTGTGGTACAGGCAAGATGCCTGTACTTAACATTGGTGCAACACCTAACTATTAGCAAAAGGACACAAATCTGCAATAACTCAACATTTTTGTGGTAAAGGCATCTTGCCTATACTTAACCTTGGTGCAACACCAAACTATTAGCAGAAGGACACAAATCTGCAAGTTCGCAAATATTGCAAGCCGGATTTCTCGCATTACAAACGGCCCTGCCGTGATAAACCAACCGAATCGACCAATTTTCCCAATCCGGCTGCGGCAACAATACCATCAAATCTCGCTCGATCCTTATAGGATCGGTATGTTCGGTCAATCCCAACCGTTGAGTCAAACGTTTGACGTGAGTGTCTACCGTCACGCCCATATTAATACCAAAAGCGTGGGCGAGAACGACATTAGCCGTTTTGCGGGCAACTCCGGGCAATTCTAGCAGCAGTTCCATCCGCTGCGGCACTTGATTGTTAAATTTATTGACGATCGCCTGACAAGCACCTTTAATATTTTTAGACTTATTCCGGTAGAAACCAGTCGATCGCACCAGACTTTCGAGATCTTCTAAATCAGCATTTCCCAAAGCAACCGCATCGGGAAAACGCTCAAACAAAGCCGGCGTTACCAGATTTACTCGATCGTCCGTACACTGAGCCGAGAGAATCGTCGCCACCAGTAACTGCACGGGAGTTTCGTAGTTGAGAGTACAAGGAGCTTCGGGATAGAGGCGTTTGAGGCGAACCAGAATTTCGAGCGATCGTTGTTTTAAACTTAACTTTTTAGTCATTAGTCAGTAGTCATTAGTCATTAGTCATTAGTCAGTAGTCATTAGTCATTAGTCATTAGTCAGTAGTCATTAGTCATTAGTCATTAGTCATTTGTTATTTGTTTTTAACTTCCAGGCACGACCGGGGAACCCATAACCAGAGGCTCTGCCTCGCTTGCGTAGGAAAAAAAGAGAGGGAAAAATAGGAAAATAGGAAAACGGAAAACTAGACATAATTCTTCCTTCTTCCTTCTTCCTGAAATCCGTTACATCCGTTACATCCGTTACAGAATCCGTTGCAGAACTTCCTTCTTCCCTCTTCCTTCATTTACTATTGCATGAAATTTCGCAAATCAAACCCAGCCAAATTAGCAGTATCGCGAATAATCAAGAATATTCCCAAACCCAGCAACAACACCAAACCAGTCTGCATGACATTTTCCTGAATGCGGTTCGGCAGAGGCTTGCCCCGCAGTCCTTCTATTAACAGAAAAGCTAGCTGACCGCCGTCCAAAGCAGGTAAAGGCAAGATATTAATCACAGCCAAATTGACGCTAATTAACACCGCATACTGAAACAAACTCGCAGCATCCGATTTGGCAATCCCTGCACCAATCGCCACAATCGCCACAGGCCCGGACAACTTGTCGGCAGTCTGGCTGAAATTGCTAAGTAACTGCCCGAAACCTTGAACCGTCAGCACCACAATCCGCTCAAATTCTTTGGCAGCCTTGCTAAACGCCTCTACAAATCCGGCCCTCTGCCGCACCACAGTGCCGTTAGAAGTTAGCTGCACACCAATGCGACCTTTGCCGTCGGGCGACTCTTCAGGAGTTACTGTCACCACAAATTTTTGTTCTTGGCGCTGAATTTCCAACGCTAGGGGTTGGTTGGGATGATCTTGGATTGCTGTGACCAATAATTTGATTGCTTCGCGGGAAGCGCCCAATTCCTTGCCGTCAACAGACAGAACAACGTCGCCCGATCGAATTCCCGCTTGTTTGGCGGCCGAACTGACTTCCGCAGCGACTTCCGGGACTTTAACTCCCGGTAGGTAGTTCATTTCTGCTGCGCCGACAGTACCCAATTGCACCACCAACAGGAAGTAAGCAAAAATTAAGTTGGCAATTACCCCTGCGCTAATGACGATCGCCCGATCGAGCACGGGGCGATTTTTGAGCAAATTCGGGTCATTTGGGGGAATTGTACTGTCTGGATCGTCGTCCGGGAAACCCACGAAACCTCCCAGGGGAAAGGCGCGGAGGGCGTATTCAGTTTCCGGGCCTTGGTACTTCCAGAGGACGGGCCCGAAACCGATAGAGAAGCGGTTGACGTGGATGTGTTGAAGTCTCGCCGCCAGGAAGTGGCCGAGTTCGTGAACGACAATCAAGATACCTAAAACTGCGATCGCTGCCAAAACTGACATGAAGGATTCCACTAACACTTTTACTGGACTTTGATTTATTTTAATATCTTTTTAATATCGGTGGCTTCGGAGGGACAATTTTCAGTCAAACTGGAAGGTGGTGTTTTTGTCGGAAGTCCCGGCTGCTGCGATCGACCCGACGCTGCCAAACCGATCGCGCGATCGTACCTGAGTTTACCTCTAAAACCAATTCCCATTACCAATTCCCTATTACAAATTACCCCTTACCAATTCCCAGTTACCCATTCCCAATTATGAAAGACACTTCTTTGAATATTATCGCTATTTCTATCTTTGCCATCACCATTTCAATATTGTTGGGGCCCCTATTCAACTTGCCAGAAGCCGTACCTGCGATCGCCACTTTTTGCCTGTTGGGGCTAGCCACCCTCGACAGTTTCCAGTGGCAAGGTCAAGGCGGTACTATTTTATTAGATTGGCTGGGGGGAACTTCCAAACAAAAGCGCGATCGAATCCTTCACCACGAAGCCGGACACTTCCTAGTCGCGTACCTGTTGGGAATTCCCGTAACCAGCTACGCCCTCAACGCTTGGGAAGCATTTAAACAAGGTCAAACAGCCCAAGGCGGCGTCCGATTTGAAGACGAACAATTAGCATCTCAACTCCAAAGTGGCACACTTTCCGCCCAACTTTTAGACCAATACTGCACGGTATGGATGGCCGGAATAGTCGCCGAAAAATTTGTTTACGGCAGCGCACAAGGAGGAGCAGAAGACCGCACCAAAATTAGTGCAATTTTAACACAACTGCGCCGTCCCAGTTCCGAAATTCAACTTAAACAAAACTGGGGTTTGCTGCGAGCAAAAAACCTGATCGAAAGCCACAAATCAGCTTACGAAGCCCTAGTAGCAGCAATGGAAGAAAGAGCAACTATTGCCGAATGCTGCGACATAATCCAGCAAAATTTATAGGGAAAAAATTACGCACTCTTGCCTTATAAACCCGGTTCCTCTGTAGATTTCTCACAAAAACAAAAAAATTGCGTAGAAACCGAGTTTAAGAGCGTATTATAGGGATTAAAAATTCATGTCAGAACCAAATATTTTCCCAACAACACTGCAAACAGCGAGCCCAAATACAGAAAAATTGTTGTGGCTGTTCGGTTTCCGGATCGACCCCGGCACCGAAATACCAAATCTATATACTCTAATTGTCTATGGAGAACAAGAGCCGCCCTTAGTAGCCGGCGGTCAACTTGTATTTTTTACCCGTCCAGAACTAGCGATTAACGCTCTCCAATTGTGCAATATCGATGTCAGCAAACTGGGAAAGCCACCCACAGAAATAGACGCTATTTGCGACATTGCAGAAACGCTGTACTTGCTCGATGCCGAAGATTTTGACGAGTCAGCTACTATCCTCAACTGTTTGAACGCGCTTTTCGATTTAGTGAAAGCTACTTTAATACCTATGCCAACTGAATACAAGCGCATACTTTATGATTTTGCCGACCATTTGAATATTGAGGAAGAGTTTGCAAGTTTTTTAGACGCAGAAGATATTCAGCGATCGGAAATTGTCAATGCCATTTTGTGGTGTGTGGGAGCAATTACAGCTAAATCTAGATTGCTGACCTAGCAATTTTAGATTTTATATTTTAGATTTTAGATTGGGGATTTGGGATTTAAAGTCGTCCGGGAATCTACCAAAGAAACCGGGTTTTTTACCAGTGTTAAAGTCTCTTATCCAGTATTTTGATAAAAAAACGGTTTCGGCTTTTAGGATAATAGATAATATCGCAAAAGGAAATTGTGCCATGACTGTAACAGATGTACGCTTGTGGACTGTAGAGGAATATCGCCGCATGACCGAAACAGGTATTCTCAATCCCGATGAACGAGTCGAATTAATTGACGGGCAAATTATTTCAATGAGTGCAAAAAATCCTCCCCACGCCGCAACTAATCTCTGTGCAGCCGACTATCTGAGAAATCTGCTGGCAGGACTTGCTTTAATTCGCATCCAAGACCCGGTTACTCTAAGTATAAATTCAGAACCAGAACCGGATATTGCTGTAGTGCAAATTGACCCTCGGCTGTACCAAGATTTTCATCCCGCACCAGACTATATTTTCTTATTAATAGAAATAGCTGACACGACTTTAGAAACAGACCGCAAGCGAAAAGCATCGGCTTATGCTAAGGCGGGAATTACTGATTATTGGATACTTGATGTTAACACGCGGCAAGTTTATGTTTTTCGCGAACCGGGCGAGGCCAACTACCGACAAGAAACAGTATTTAATGAAGATGATGTTTTGTCAATACTGGCATTTCCCGAAATAGAAGTTCAGATTTCGCAACTTTTTCCTTAAGTAGGGGCAGGCTTTACCAAGCATAATTGCCTAAGACAAATAATCTGGTAAACCCGCCCCCACTAACCTATCAATTACCAATTACCCAATTATCAATTACCAAATGTTCAAGCTTATCCCGATCGCTACAAAAAACTTAGTATTAGGGCGTAGCGCGAGTTATACTCCTACTGGAAAGACTGTGACTGCCAAAAAATCTCGAAATCAAAGTTTATGACCAACACTTCCGGGCCTCGACCAGCCGCCGACAACCCCAAAACACAAAAACTCAGTTTCTCAACAAAATTAGCTTACGGTGCCGGCGACCTCGGCCCAGCAATTACCGCTAATGTTTTAGCATTTTACCTCCTAGTTTTTTTTACCAATGTCGCTGGTTTACCTGCCGGTTTAGCCAGTAATATTTTGGTAGTTGGCAAGGTTTGGGATGCCATAAATGACCCGATTGTGGGGGTTTTGAGCGATCGCACTTCTCACCCTTGGGGCCGCCGATATCCTTGGATAATATATGGTGGCATTCCCTTCGGCATATTCTTCTTATTGCAGTGGATTGTACCTAGCACGGATCACACAGTGTTATTTTGGTACTATGTTGGGATCAGCATTTTGTTCAACACCGCCTACACGGCTGTCAATCTTCCCTACACTGCCCTGACTCCAGAACTTACTCAAGACTACAACGAACGCACTAGCCTTAATAGTTTTCGATTTGCTTTCTCCATTGGCGGCAGCATCTTTTCATTAATCTTAGCCCTAATTATCTTTCGTGTATTTGAAAATGACCCCAATCAACAATATTTAGTATTAGGTGCAATCTGTGCAGTTATCTCTGTCTTGCCTTTGTACTGGTGTGTTTTGGGAACTCGCAAGCACGTCGCAGCCCAACTATTAGAAAACGCAGAACTAGATAATTCTACATCCTTGCCACTGAAAGAACAGTTGCAGATTGCATTTAGCAATCGCCCTTTTTTGTACGTAATTGGAATTTATCTTTTTTCTTGGCTGGGAGTGCAGTTGACTGCTACTATTATTCCCTACTTTGTTGTTAACTGGATGCAACAGCCACAGTACGTTTTTAGCTTGGTGGCGATCGCAGTTCAAGGCACTGCATTAATCATGCTATTTGTTTGGAGTAAAGTCAGCGAGAGATACGGCAAAAAAGCCGTATATTTTATGGGTATGAGTTTGTGGATTATTGCCCAAGCTGGACTATTTTTTCTGCAACCAGGACAAGTATTGCAAATGTACGTATTAGCAGTCATGGCAGGTGTCGGAGTTTCCACGGCTTATCTAATACCTTGGTCAATGATACCGGATGTGATCGAACTCGACGAACTGCAAACAGGAGAAAGACGCGAAGGCGTTTTCTATTCGTTTATGGTACTGCTGCAAAAAATCGGATTGGCAGGGGGTTTGTGGTTGGTAGGCCAAGCATTAGAAGGAGCTGGATTTCTATCTACAGTTCCGGGACAGCCTGCACCCGTACAGCCAGAGTCGGCACTGTTTGCGATTCGAGTTGCGATCGGGCCGCTGCCCACAATTGCTTTAATTGCTGGCATGATTCTTACATATTTTTATCCTATAACCCGCGAAGTTCATGCAGAAATATTGCTGAAACTGCGAGAAAGAAAAGCACAAAATCAGTAAGCGCTAATAATGAGTAGTTGGTAAGTAGTCAAATCAAAAAACAACAACTACCGATAGCTAATCTGATCAAGATCAATAGCAATCCTCCCACCCTGTGCGAACTCTTTTTTTTCTTTAACAATGTGTCATCTTCTTATGGCATTGGTTAATTTCCCAAAAAGCCCGTTGCGCGTTTACCGAAAGGATTGCTATAGCTTGCTTGGAGGGCGAATAACAGGGAGAGTTTTAGTAATAGCCCCGCAACCCAGAAACCTAGTTTTTTTACGAAAATACATAAATCGCGCCGCCCCATCCGCCCCGGTAGAAAAACCCCGAATGCTTGAGTTGTTCGATATGTCGATCGGGCTTGAGAACACAAATTATTAAATTTTATGTCTGTCGCGCACTATAGAGAGTAGTTTGTGATATAATTATCACTATCAGTAAATCTATATACTTAATCAGTCATCCATCTCCTCAAAAAGTTTATAATTAAAAGAAGAAACAGATTTTTATCGGAAATTGATTGGATTAGTTGCCGTTCCAAAAAATCTCCTGAATGTGGCTAATTATATCTACATGGGAAATGCAAAACCTTTTAGCCGGTCAGTTAGCGGATAAGTTAACAAATGCTTCTGCCCTGGACTGCGAACCGAAAAATGGCATAGAGGATAAACCAATACCAGCGCCAGCAGCGGCTGAGGTGTTACGGTCAATTGTAAAAGTTTGGTAAAGTTATGGAACCCCCTGTCGGGAAGCTGAGCGACACCTGAAAAAGTTTGCTTCGTCGCCCGGAAACCCGAAATACAAGAACAACGCAGCAGAGCCAAATGCAGTCTGATATAACTCTCCAGCAGTTGTAAAAGAAGTTTTACTACCTGCCTAGCATAGGGATTTAATTATTTTTGTATACTATGTGAAAGTAGTGAGAACTATTAGAAGGAAGTGGGCTCAACCAACCAATAATTTCGTGTGATATCCTTAAGCCAATGCTCAAAGTATCAACCCGAAGGCTCGCAGAAGAAAGCTGATTTTACCCACAAAATATCCAAGAGGTCAACATGGAAAGAGAACAGGACGCTCATATCGTACCCATTAGCAACCAGAGCCGACAGGTGCAGCAATTTTCCGTTGACGAGGGAGAAGATTTAAGCGCGCAGCCTCAGAAAGGATTGAATGTAAAGCCGTTGTTGAGGACTTTTCAGCGACAAGCCCTAATCATTATTGGGATTATAGGTCTAGTAGGCGCTGGAGCTGTTTATCAGATCAAGGGAGGCAAGAAAACATATCAAGGCGATTTTCGGATGCTAGTCGAACCCGTGACAACGGAGGCAAGAATTGCTGATCCATCTGCCCTAGCCAATCGCAGTGAGGGGGGAGGAGTACCTAGTAGAGATTTTTTTAGTTTGGACTACGCAACTCAACTTCAAATTCTCCAGAGTCCTCAGATGCTGGGGGCTATTGTTAAACAAGTCCAAAAACGATATCCACAATTTACCGAGAAACTTCTTCAAAAAGAATTAGCCGTTGTGCGGCTGGGAGAAGATCAGATGACGCTCACTAAAATTTTGGAAGTTCGCTTCATGGGGAATGACCCGGAATTTGTTGAGTTCGTTTTACAAGAAACTAAAAAGAAATATTTAAAGTACAGTCTTGATGAGCGCAAGACTCGGATTGGTGAAGGTGTTAAATTTATTGAAGACCAGCTTCCGGGACTCAATAAGCGCGTAAACAACCTGAAATCGGAGTTACAGGTGATACAGCAGCAGCAAAAGATTACCGATCCTCAAGAACAAGGCGCGCAATTAATCGAGCAGGTTCGTACCGTAGAAACTTTAGAGTTAGAAACTCAAAGGCTACTGCAAGAACAGAAAACGCTGTATGCTAACTTGCAAAAACAATTAGATTTTACACCAAATGAAGCTATTGCTGCTTCAGCTTTAAGCGAAGAACCTCAATATAAAGAGTTACTGACCAAGGTTAAGGAAGTAGAAGGTCAGATTGCTGTAGAAACAGCTCGTTTTAAATCGGCTAACCCTATAGTGGAAGCTTTAGAGCGCAAGCGGGCAAATTTAGTAGCTTTGCTTAACCAGCAAACTGAGCGAATTTTGGGGCAAAATTTAGTAGGCGCCCAAGCCAATTCTAAAGTTCAGAATTTTCAAAATTCTATTCGCATAGGCTTGATTAAACAATTGGTTGATACTGCTAACCAAGTAGAAGTCTTAGAAGCTCGCCTTCAAGCAATCACCCAAACTAAAAACAATTTAAACAGGCAAGCAACACAATTCCCCACCATAGCCCGCCGCTACAACGAACTGCAACAGCAATTAGACGTAGCCGCCCGCACCCGCGATCAACTTTTAAGCCAGCGGGAAACTCTGCGCGTCCAAGCCGCTCAAAGCCAAGTACCTTGGGAAATAATTTCTGAACCACGGATACCGCGAGATGAGAAGGGCAACCGGATTCCAGTTCCATCGAAAGCTAAAAACCAATTTTTGATGGCAGTTGTTGGGGCGCTAGTTTTGGGTCTGGGATCTGCTATCCTCATTGAAAAGCTTCGCAATATTTTCTACTGTGCTGATGACGTTAAAGATGCGGTTGAAGCGCCTTTATTGGGAGCCATTCCTCTGGACAAAAATGCTAGAAAGTTGCCGCCTTCTATTGCTAGTGCCTATGCTTATCTTGAAGGAAAAGAGGGTAATAAGAAAAATGCTGCGGAATTTATAGAAGCTTTTGACTCTCTTTATACTAATATTCGCTTTCTTTCTTCAAATCGAACGATTAGCTCTTTGGCAATTGGTTCGGCTAAAGTTGGCGAAGGCAAATCTACCGTTGCTTTAAACTTAGCTTACGTGGCAGCGCTGGCGGGTCAGCGAGTGCTGTTAGTAGACGCTAATTTGCATTCGCCCAGCCTGCACTTGCTGTTGGAACTCCCTAATGTCAAGGGATTGAGCAACTTGCTCGACCATAAAAACGAACCCAATGAAATTATCCAACGATCGCATCTAGCAGATAATCTTTTTGTATTAACTGCTGGTGTCCCGAATCCTGGTACTGCCCGACGGCTGGCATCATCTCAGATGCAGTATTTAATGGAAGAACTTCACGCAAAATTTGACTTAGTTATCTATGATACGCCGCCGCTGGCGGACAGTAAAGATGCGAATTTTTTAGCGGCGCGCACCGATGGCATACTGATGGTTGTAGCAATTCAGCAGGTTCCCTTTTCTTTAGTCCAAAAAGTTTTCAGTCAATTAGAAAATTTTGGCATACCATGCTTGGGAACAGTTGCGAATCATGCCCCTAAACGCAAGAAGTATCCAGCATCTAGATCATCAGTTGTTGAAGATAAAAATGAATATTTGAATTTGACACCAGCACCGTCTCGTATCCGCAAACTAGCTCCTAAGAAAGAGTGACAACCAACAAAGATGACCTCAAAAAAAAGGATACCAGCCCCCGACAGGAGTCAATCGATTTTCGATTTTCGATTTTCGATTTTAGAGGCGACCCCACGGATAAATGCTCTTTCTTGAGGATTTTTGATTTTCGATTTTGGATTGATTCCACGGATAAATCACGTAGCGGGTACCACCTTTGAAATTCGTAGTCATGGAAATCCCAAAATTTTAGACTCTAGTTCAATCTCCCAGATTTGTCTGTGGAGTAAATCGAAAATCTAAAATCGTTCGACTGAGCGCGACTTGACGCTCGCGCTCGCCGAACCTCTTAGGCAGAAGTCTAAAATCTCAAACCTCAAATCTAAAATTGACTGATGGCGGACTAATTTCCATCCGGGTTGGTAGGAAATGTGACGATAAAATTAGTCCAGCCATTCCTACTTTCAACCTCAATTTTCCCTTGCAACTGTTCCACAAGTTTTTGAACCAAAGCTAAACCCAAACCTGTACCTCCTTGTTTCCAAGGATCTGCGTTGGGAACTCGATAAAATTTCTCAAAAATTCGAGGCAATTCCTCTATGGAAATGGATGATTGATTGCTGAGTGTAAATTGGATTTCTGAAGCCACAGCACTTGCTTCTCGCGAATTTTTCCTTTGTCCTCCTTGTTCCCAGTCTCCGTTTTTGCACTCAACTTTCAGAAAAATTTCGCCGTCATTGGCAGTATATTTGCAGGCATTGTTGAGGAGTTCGGCTAAAATTCGTCCCAAACTAGCGCGGTTGGAACTGATCGTGGGGAGGTGGCGAGCGCACTCTACTCGCAAATCCTGGTGGCGGTCGTGGGCCCGGGTGTAAAACGGGTCGATAATAGTAGGCAGCCAGACTTCTAAGTTTACTGGTTCGAGGTCGATCGGACAAGTTGCGGCTTCGAGCCGCTGCAAATCTAGCAAAGCATTAATCAAATCTGTTTCTCTAGTACATTCTGTTTCTAAAATTTCTAGGTAAATCTGGCGTCGATCGACTGTGGGAGAAATTCTCAGCATATGAATAGCCATTTTTATATTAGCTAAAGGCGTCCGCAGTTCGTGAGAAACTGTGCTGAGAAATTCATCTTTGAGGACATTTAAATGCTGGAGTTCGTGAACTTTTTGCTGCAATTCTGCGGTGCGTTCTTGGACTTGGCGTTCGAGGTCGGTGTTGAGATTTTGGACTTGCTGATAGAGTTGGGCTTGCTGAATGGCGATCGCGATTTGAGTTGCCAGTTGCAGCAGCAAATCCACTTCCGAAGGCTGCCACTGACGGGATTGGGAACACTGATGGACACACATCATCCCCCACAAATTGCCGTCTTGCAAAATTGGTACAATCAAATAAGCTTTGATTTGCGCTTGCTGAAACCGCGCATATTTTTCGGCGATCAAACAGGCTTGGTCGATGTCGGGGACGGCATAAATTTCCTGTTCAATCACCGAAGCAGATTCTTGCCAAATATTATCCGGCATGATTTCTCCCAAGATTGAAGGCCAATTTTCGGCAACGGATTCTGCGACTACAATGCCGTAATTGCTGGACTCTAAATGCAGGATTGCTACTCGGTCAGCTTGCAAAACTTGGCGGACTTCATCGACGCTGGCGTTGAGAATTTCTTCGAGGTTTAAGGATTGGTGAATCCGCAAGGAAATGTGAGTTAACAGGCGATCGCGCTGCAATTGTTCATGGAGTTTTGCAGTCCTTTCCCGCACCTGCTGTTCCAGTTTGGCATTGCGGCTTTGCAGCAGTTCCACTTTTTCGGCTTGCAATTGATAAACCGACTGCTGCAACTGTTTGACAACTCGGTACATTTCGGTGGGGTCGAGGACTCTGAGCAAGCTGGTCTGAGTAATAATTCCCAACAGTTCTCCGCGCCCGCCGCACACGACCAACCGCTGCACTTGTTGCTGCTGCATTTCTTTGTGCGCCGTCCATAGAGAATCGGAAGGTTGAAGAAATTGCAGGGGAGTTCTCATGACTTTTTGAGCTGGGGTTTGCTGGAAATTTAGTTCGAGAAACTGTGCCTGCACAAGGTCATATTCGGTAATAATTCCCAGGGGTTGGTGAAAGGAATAGTGAAAAATGGAGGTATAGTCATCTTTGGGCTTCTCCATTGTTAATTCTTTGTTTTTTGTAATCACTACGCAACTGACTTGATGCTCTGACATCAGTTCGGTTATGCTCTGCAGCGAGGCGGTGTGGGGCGCTGTAATTGGCGTAGTCATTAATTCTGCTACCCGCCGCAATTTAAGAATGTTTGAAGGCTGCAATACTTGGCGAATTCTTTCCCGCGTCAGCACTCCTACCAAGTGGCGAAATTGATTGACGATCGGCAAATAGCGAATCTTGTGCTGGCGAAATAAGGATAAAGCGGTAAACACGTCTTGGTCATCGGATTCTGTGAGGGAGACCGACACCGGGGACATCACTTCGGAAATTGGTATTTTGTGCAGGCCTACTTTGTGCTGGCTGTCTATTTTGCCAGAAGCTATCAGCCTCACTAGGTCGGCGGGAGTTAATATGCCGATTAACAGTCCGCGGCTGGGGTTGTCGGATAAGTTGCCTGTGGTAATAGTCTGCTGGTTCTGTACGACGAACACGCAGCGGGCCCGCACCTTTTCCGGCGCGGATGTTTCGGTTATCGCCCCCCGGTCTGAGGGTACAGGTGTTTTGACTAGGGGACAACTGTTTTGCAACTGACTCATCAGGGCGATCGCCACTGCTAAGGAAGTTTCTGGCCCGGCAGTGAGGGGGTAGCGATCGATCGCTTGTTCTAAGGCTGAGGAGTAAAAGGGCGGGTGGTAGAACGGCATAGTTGATTGCAGGTTGTCAGAGGGCGGCTAACTATCGGGCAAAGCCTTAGGGAACGGCAGAAACACCTCGCCTGTGCTTGGGATTTAAATAATAAACTTTCTCTTTGATTATTTCCACGCAATCTGAACTTTAGATTAATCGTGCCACTAATTCGCAATCTCACTGATCTCAAATTCTTGGGCGGTTTTTACTGCCTGCTTTTCTCCTGAGACTCCCCTATAATCAAAATAACCCGAATGTAAAGTTTTACTACAAGATTTATCCATAATGACAACTTTAAGCTTAGAGCAAATTGCAGCCAAGTTAGAAAGCCAAAATTCAGCCGATCGTATGGTGGCTTTGGCCAACTTGCGGAATGTGCCTGCTGCTGAGGCGGTGCCTTTAATTAAAAAGGTGTTGAACGACGAAAGTTTGCAGGTGCGATCGATGGCTGTGTTTGCTCTCGGGGTCAAACCGACAGCAGAGTGCTATCCTATTCTAGTCAAATTGCTAGAAACTGACCCGGATTACGGCATTCGCGCTGACGCTGCGGGTGCTTTGGGCTATCTGGAAGATATCAGAGCTTTTGATGCTTTGGTGCGGGCTTTTTACGAAGATACTCAATGGCTGGTGCGCTTCAGCGCTGCTGTTTCTCTGGGAAATCTCAAAGATCCCCGGGCCCGCGATGTGCTGCTGAAAGCTCTCGACAGCGAGCAAGTAGTGATCCAGCAGGCGGCAATTTCGGCTTTGGGGGAAATTAAAGATCTTGGGGCGATCGATCGCATCCTCAATTTTGCTCAGTCGGAAGATTGGCTGATCCGCCAGAGGCTGGCTGAAGCTTTGGGCAATTTGCCGAGTGTTAAGAGCGTTTCGGCTTTGAAATACTTAGAAAAAGATAGTAATTCTCAAGTATCTGAGGCTGCAACAATTTCTCTCGATCGCCTGTCAAAAGCAGAAGCGTGACATAAAACTTTTAGTATAATGATTAACCCGGTTTATTCAATAAACCGGGTTAATCAGTATTTTAGCAATCTTAATAAAATTTATAGAGTATTCAGTAAAACCCGAATGTATTATTTAAGCTGCGAGGCTAAATCGCAAGTTAAAATAGTTGTCGAGCTCCTTTAACCCAAACTAACCATGAATCAAGCGCCCAATCCCTTTAACTCAAATCCCTCCAATCCGCTAGACCCTTTGGAGCAAGAAGTTGACGAGCAAGGTGAAGAATTGCCGAGACAGTACCACCCGGCAACTAAAAAAACTCTGCAAAAAGTCTTTATTATCCTGGTAGTTGTCGGAGCAATTATTGGGGGAATTCTATCTATAGGGGTGATTTCGCTGATGCAGAAAGCTGGACTCACTGATGTGCCTGCGCGGGTACAAAATCCTAAGTGAATGGGTGGGTTGAGCGTACCTGAAGCGATCGCCGCCCCTTAATTATAGTATCCTTCAATATCGCGCCCATGTTGCGCGAAATTAAGATGCGCTCGCTCGCCTAGTCCCCAACAAATCTTAATATTTTTATTATTTTTTTTGATGCACCTGTGTCTATACAATCAAATTCGGTGCTCTAGGGGCTTGAGCAAAAAACGGTTTCAAATAAACCACACTTATTCTTAGTAAGATATGTTACTTATTGGGCTATTTCTCGCCACCTTTTTTTTAGCATACTGCAATGGTGCTAATGATAATTTTAAAGGCGTGGCGACACTGTTTGGCAGTCAGACGACTAACTATAAAACAGCAATTAGTTGGGCAACGATCACAACTTTTGCAGGTTCAGTATTTTCTATTTTTCTAGCACAAACCCTGGTAAAAAGCTTTTCGGGAAAAGGGCTAGTTCCAGACGATATCGCCAATGGCACAGATTTTCATTTGGCAGTTGCACTCGCTGCGGGTTTAACCGTTATTCTTGCTACCTTAACTGGATTCCCTATTTCCACAACTCACGGTCTTACAGGTGCTCTTGTCGGTGCAGGTGTAGTCGCAATTGGTACTCAAGTTAATTTGACAGCATTGCAGAACACTTTTCTAATGCCTTTGTTGCTGAGTCCCATGATTGCGATTCCATTAGCAGCTTTAATTTATGGGCTGTCTCGTTACCTGCGAGTTTATTTAGGAATTCAGAAAGAATGGTGTATTTGCGCTGGTCAAATTCAACAGATTATTCCCATTACCCAACCGGATGCAACTAACATACTTAAGTGCATTACAACCGCTGATGTCGCGGTCGATTCTTTAGATAAATGCACGCAAAGGTACGTGGGAAATTTCTTACAAATCCCCAGCCAAAAGTTAGTGGATGTTTGCCATTTTATGAGTGCGGGAATTGTCAGTTTTGCCAGAGGATTGAACGATACTCCGAAAATTGTTTCGCTCATGTTAGTCGGTCAATCAATATCAGTTCAGTGGGGAAGTTTAGCAGTAGGTTTGGGAATGGCGATCGGCGGTTTATTGAATGCTCGAAAAGTGGCAGAAACAATGAGCAAAAAGCTGACAGCAATGAATACCGGTCAAGGGCTGGTGGCAAACTTAGTGACGGGATTTTTAGTTATTGCTGCCAGTCGCTATGGACTTCCAGTTTCTACTACCCATGTTTCGGTAGGTTCAATCTTTGGTGTGGGATTGATTTCAAAAAAAGCTAATATGCGCGTTTTCTATCAGATTCTACTATCATGGATTTTGACCTTGCCAATTGCTGCTGCAATCAGCGGCGGCGCTTACTGGGTATTGCATCGGTAAGAGAATTAATCGTTAGTCCTAGAAGAGAAGGAGTTCGCAGTTGATTTGGGATTGTCATCAAAGGATAACCCGATCAAATCTAACGGTAAAAACAAGAAATCGCACCGGGAGTTTTTGAATAAAATTTTAAGGGTAATTTATGGTTAAAAATTCTCCGATCGCGCCTCCTGTTGCAGATAAATTGATTGCTGCTGGCTTTCACGCTCTTTCTGACCCCCTGCGGCTTCAGATTTTGGAGTTGCTGCGGGAACAGGAGTTGTGCGTGTGCGATTTGTGCGATCGACTTTCTGTCCCTCAGCCTAAACTCTCTTTCCACCTCAAAACCCTAAAAGAAGCCGGTTTAGTTCGCAGCCGCCAAGAAGGCCGCTGGATTTACTACAGCCTCAATTTAGGCCAGTTTGTCGCCCTCGAACAGTACCTCGCCGAATACCGCCGCTTCAGCCAGATCCTGCCGGCGCGGCCTTGTTCCGACGCTGGTTAACCCATCAACATTTCTTAATCACTCAAATACTGATATTGCTGTTTTGATGATTGACATATCAAATTTTATTGATATGATGTGATGGAACCAATTAGTTGAGATCGATGGATGCAACAGCTCATAGGTTAGCTTGTGCTCGGCCCGATTGCAGGCGAGAGGCGATCGCCGAATTTCTAGGTACATTTATTTTGGTTTTTGCAGGCACCGGCGCGGTGATGGTTAACAAAACTAGCACTGGTTCCGTAACTCATTTAGGCATCAGTTTTGTATTTGGGGCAGTAGTAACTGCGATGATTTACGCCCTAGGACACATCAGCGGTGCACACTTTAATCCGGCCGTAACTTTAGGGTTTTGGGCGAGCGGTTTTTTCCCAAAATACAAAGTTTTGCCTTACGTTTTAGCGCAGTGTGCGGGTGCGATCGCAGCTTCTCAACTGCTGCTAATTACCCTAGGAAAAGTAGCAAATCTCGGTGCAACTCTCCCTCTCAATGGTAACTGGTTGCAGTCTCTAATTTTAGAAACTGTTTTGACCTTTATCTTAATGTTTGTTATCCTCGGTTCAGGACTTGACAGACGCGCTCACATCGGATTTGCCGGGATAGCAATTGGGTTAACTGTAGGGTTAGAAGCTGCATTTATGGGGCCGATTACCGGAGCGAGCATGAATCCGGCACGCTCTCTCGGCCCGGCTTTAATTGGCTGTATTTGGGAACACCACTGGGTTTACTGGGTTGCTCCTATTTGGGGAGCACAATTAGCAGTCGCAGTTTATCGGGAAATATCTAACGGATTTCGGGATTTTAATTGAAAGCATTATGGCAAATTTTACGCACAAACCGAGAATTTTGTTTCTATACGGCTCGTTAAGAGAGCGTTCTTACAGCCGCTTATTGGCAGAAGAATCGGCTCGAATTATTGAGGGCTTCGGTGCCGAAGTTAGGTTTTTTAATCCTCTAGAATTGCCGATTTATGGTAGCGTTCCCGATACGCATCCGAAGGTTCAAGAATTACGGGAATTGAGCCTGTGGTCGGAGGGTCAAGTGTGGTCGAGTCCAGAAATGCACGGCAATATTACCGGCATTATGAAAAACCAAATTGACTGGATTCCTTTAAGTATTGGGGCTGTCAGACCGACTCAAGGCCGAACTTTGGCGGTGATGCAAGTCAGCGGTGGTTCGCAGTCTTTTAATGCTGTCAATACTTTGAGAATTTTGGGCCGCTGGATGCGGATGTTTACGATTCCAAATCAGTCTTCGGTTGCTAAGGCTTATCAGGAGTTTAACGATGATGGGACGATGAAGGATTCGCCTTATCGCGATCGCGCGATCGACGTGATGGAGGAACTGTACAAGTTTACCTTGCTGTTGCGGGAGCAAGCCGACTATTTGACAGATCGCTACAGCGAACGCAAGGAACAAGCCGCTAAAGAGGCGATCGCACTAGCAAATCGCGCCCTTGAAACATCTAACCAATAACCAACAACTAACAACTCACAACCAACAAAAACCATGAAAAAAGTAATGTTTGTTTGCAAAAGAAACTCCTGCCGATCGCAAATGGCAGAAGGATTCGCTAAAACCATCGGAGCCGGCCTGATTGGAGTCACCAGTTCCGGGTTAGAATCAAGCAGAGTTCATCCGACAGCAATTCAAGTCATGTCAGAAATCGGCATTGATATCACCGATCAAACATCCAACCCATTAAACGAATTCAATGCAGAAGACTACGATGCAGTAATTTCTCTCTGTGGCTGCGGTGTGAATTTACCCGAAGCGTGGGTATTGCGACAAGTGTTTGAAGATTGGCAACTCGACGATCCCGACGGACAACCCATCGAAACTTTTCACCGCGTTCGAGATGAAATTAAAGCACGAGTTGAAACATTAGTTGACTCTCTAAAGTAAGATTAATCGTCCTACACGCACGGGTGGTCAGAAACCGGGTTTTTTTCCCAGAAGACGCTTTACATCCCGCAAAAACGGCAAAAAACCCGGTTTCTTGGGTTTTGATGCGTCCAGAACTATTAGAATTAGTGCTAAATTATGAGAGGCGTTTCTCTGGAACGCCTCTACATTCGTTGCGAGCAGAGACCAAAAGGTGAGCAAATGATTCAGACAGCAGTCACGCCTTTCAAAAACAAAATTAACTCAGCTTTAACTAAGAAGCAGATTACAGTTTTACAAATTAATCTCGGCAAACGCTGCAACCTGGCTTGCACTCACTGCCACGTAGAAGCTAGCCCGAAACGAACAGAAGAACTTTCCCCAGAAATTTGCGACCAATTAATTGAGATCATTCGCCGCTTTCCTCAAATTCAAAGTGTTGACCTCACCGGCGGTGCTCCCGAAATGCTTTACGGTTTTAAACCGCTGGCGGAAGCTGCCAGGGCGGCAGGTAAAGAGGTAATTGTTCGTTCTAATTTGACGATTTACTTTGAAAAAGGTTTTGAAGATATTCCCGAATATTGCGCGCAGCATCAACTCAGAATTGTGGCGTCGCTTCCCTGCTATCAAGCTGACAATGTGGACAAAATGCGCGGCAACGGTGTTTTTGACAGTTCGATTCGGGCGCTGCAAAAGCTAAATCATTTGGGATACGGAAAAAACCCAAATTTAATTCTCGATTTGGTGTATAATCCCCAAGTGCCGGCAACAGACAAGTTTTCACTAACACCGGAACAAGGCAAGTTAGAGGAAGATTACAAGGTTTATTTAGCCGAACATTTTGGGATTTGTTTTAATCAATTGTTCGCGATTACTAATTTGCCGGTGGGACGGACTAAGTTTCATTTGGAACATAAGAAACTTCACAAGCCTTATCTGGGGTTTTTGGAGGATAATTTTAATCCCGGTACTCTGGAACATTTAATGTGTCGTAACGAATTGTCGATCGACTATTTGGGCAATGTCTACGACTGCGATTTTAACCAGATGGAAAATCTGCCGGCGAAAACTGGCAGCGGGGAAAAGATAAATACTGCTAAATTGCTCGAATCTGGCAGTTTAGATGTGATTCAAGAGGTGCAAACGGCTGCTTATTGTTACGGCTGTACGGCGGGTAGCGGTTCTAGCTGCGGTGGTACTTTGATTTGAGAAGGAAGAAGGAAGAAGGAAGAAGGAAGAAGGAAGAAGGAAGAAACTATGCTCTTGGGCCAGATTCCCGATTCCCGATTCCCCATGCTTTTGGGCCCAATGCCCCATGCCCATATTATTGAGAATGGAGATTTTAAGCAATGAATGATTCGCGATCGCCCGGTGAAGATCCGCCGGCATCAAATAGGTGGAAACTGATTTTAGGGATTGGTTTAGCTGTGGCTTTAATTGCAGCGACTAGGTTTTTTAACTTCCAAGGAATTCTGACAAATGCCTTGGAGTCGATCGCGAGTCTCGGCCCGTGGGGCCCGGCAGCTTTTATTTTAATTTACATTGTCGCAACGGTTCTATTTATCCCCGGTTCTTTGCTGACTCTCGGTTCTGGCGTTTTGTTCGGAGTCGTTGGCGGTTCGGTTTGTGTTTCCATCGGCTCAGTTTTAGGCGCAACTTGCGCTTTTTTGGTAGGGCGGTATTTAACTCGCGACTGGGTTTCCAAACAGATAGAGGGCAATCAAAAATTTAAGGCGATCGACTCCGCAGTTGCTTCTGAAGGATGGAAAATTGTGCTGCTGACGCGACTTTCTCCCATTTTTCCGTTTAATTTGCTGAACTATGCTTTTGGAGTCACGCAGGTATCTTTAAAAGATTATTTTTTCGCATCTTGGATCGGCATGATTCCCGGAACAGTCATGTATGTTTATATCGGTTCCCTGGCTGGGAGTTTGGCTGCACTTGGATCTAGCGGGCGATCGCGCACTGCTGCTGAGTGGACTCTCTACGGCATTGGTTTGCTAGCAACGATCGCCCTCACCGTTTATGCAACCCGCTTGGCAAAAAAAGCTTTAGACGAAAAAATTTCCCCTTGAAACCACAGCACAAATTAGTAAAATTGTCAAGAGAGTTTTGCTCATACATTATAATACATTGGTAATCTAAAAAACTCCGTATTTTCTCTGTGTTATTTACAATTATTTTGTTATACAAACGAGATAGATGTTAAAGATATCGTAAAGCACAAACCTCAAATAGGTAAATCGAAGGTCGAAATATAAAATTGATGCCAAAATAGAAGGCGAGTGCCCAACCATAAGAAAAATTGTTTGCAATCCGGAATGTAAGTCATATTATTTTAAATTTTAGATTTTAGATTTTAGATTGCGAATGACTGATGACTACGAGGGTTTGAATCTTGGCTACAGTTGCATTCTTTTCTTAAATTGTCTCACTACTTGCCTGATATTAAATCTGCCGAATGACGAAGACCGTTTGATGAAGTTGACTCTGAGGGAACATTTGATGATGCAAAACCCAGCAAATCAAGCCGGATCTGTGTCTGCGCCGCCACACCAAGCAAAAAACCTGCACCACTTTTGGGACAACATCAGCAATTCTGCTCAATCGCAGTGGCAGCAAGCGCACAGTCTTTGGCAACACAGACGGCAGCGCCGCCATTTGCTGACCCTGCTAATTCTGGGCACCACCGCTTTAACCATTAGCACAACTGCTTGCATCAGCTATTTTTTCGTGCGCGGACTAATCCTTGATAATTTAAAGCAAATAGCACTATTAAAACTAGAAAAAGGCACCGATGAAATCGACCGCTGGCTAAGCAGCCGCAAAGCAGAAATAGAAACCATTGCTTACGATCCTACGGTTGGCACTCTCAATTGGCAATTAGTCGAACCCCGGTTGCAAGGAGAAATATACAGATTAAAAGAGTATTTCGTCCTGTCCTTAACTCAACGCGACGGCTTATTTATCAACACTTTAGGCAACCGCGCGAACAGCAAAGACCGCCAACACTTTCAAAAAGCAATGGCCGGACAGATCAACGTTTCCGACCCGCTGATCGGCCGCAGTACAAAAGTTTCTACAATTATTATTTCAGCTCCTATTTGGGCCTTGCCTCCCGCTCCCAATAAAGTAATTGGAGTCCTCTCAGGCAGCATTAAATTAGATCGAGTAACATCTGTCGCTAACAGCTTGCTGTACGGTTCCGATAGTTATGCTTTTGCTCTCAATTCACAAGGAGTGCCAATTGTTCATCCCAACAATAACTTAATCGGAAATATCGACCGGGAGGCCCCAAGCTTTTTACAGTCAAAAGACCCCGCACTCTCCACAATTGCGCGGCAAATGATCAACCGCCAGACGAACATCGAACTGGTAAAAATAGATAACAAATGGGTGTATGTGGCCTATGCTCCACTCAAGGAAGTTAACTGGTCGATGGCTTTAGTAATTCCCCGCGAAAATATTGAATCCCAACTGCAAGCATTAAATTTGCTGACATCCGTAGTCGCCGGACTGCTCATCCCGGCAATGCTAGCAGCCATTTGGCTAATTTACTCCTCCGAAAACAATCGCGCTCAAGCGGAGCGCGAAGCCATGCTCAACCGGATTGCTGGACGCATTCGCGCTTCCCTGGAATTAGATAAAATTGTGCAAAGTACAGTCGAAGAAATAGTAAGTTTGCTGCACCTAGAAGGGGCGGCTTTTGGTTGGTACAAACCGCAAGAAAAAACGTTACAAATCCTGTGGGAATGTTGCCCATCTCATTCTGCGACACAAGGCATAAAGTTTGAGTCTTACTTTCTCGAAAATGTGTTAGTACGGAGTGGTCAAGGCGAACCAATTATTCTTTCGAGCGACACTTGGGCGAAGGGTGTAACTCAACCGCCGGAACTTAAAGCTAATAGCTATTTAGCCGTACCTGTCCAGACTCAGAACCAGCCGCAGGGTTATTTAATTTGTAGCCACGCTACTCATTGGCTTTGGAGCCGGGAGGAAATTCAACTGTTAAAAGCTGTAGCAGACCAATTGGCGATCGCAATTACTCAAGCTCACCTTTACAGTCAAACCCAAGACCAAGTAAAGCTGCTTAATAGTGCCTTAAATGAACTGAAAAAAACTCAAACTCATTTAGTGCAGAGCGAAAAAATGTCATCCCTAGGTCAAATGGTGGCTGGAATAGCGCACGAAATCAACAACCCCGTTAACTTCATTTCGGCTAATTTGCCTCACACTAGCAAATATACTAAAGATTTATTAGAATTGGTGAGTTTATACAAAGAAGCCTTCCCAGAGGTTCCCCAGGAAATCGCAGATTTTAGCGAAGAAATCGAGTTAGAATTTATCGAGGAAGATTTGCCGCATATATTGAATTCTATGAAAATAGGAACCGAACGCATTCGCAGCATAGTTCTTTCTTTGCGAAACTTTTCTCGCCTGGATGAATCTGACAAAAAGCTGGCGGACATTCACGAAGGTATAGAAAATACCTTGCTGCTGCTATCTAACCGGATCAAAAATAGAATTTATATAGTCAAGAAATACGGAAAAGTGCCTTCAGTCGAGTGCTATCCTTCTCAGCTCAATCAGGTATTTATGAACTTGCTGAGTAATGCGATCGATGCTTTGAACGAGATCGATCGCCTGGATAAAATTATTACTATTTCCACAGGAGTAGTTCGCGAACATGGCGGTAAATTTCTGAAAGTGGCGATCGCCGACAACGGCCCCGGCATCCCCGATAGCGTTAAAGACCAAATTTTTAACCCATTTTTTACTACTAAAGAGGTGGGCAAAGGCACGGGTTTGGGGTTAGCAATTAGCTACAAAATTGTAGTAGATGGACATGGCGGCAGCATCAAAATTTCTCAACCTCCGGGCGGGGGTACGGAGTGTTTGGTAAAAATTCCTATTACTAACGGAAAGTAATACGATTTGAGATTTGAGATTTGAGATTTGAGATTGGGGAATGACTGATGAAATAAGAGTTTAGAGCGGGTCTATAGTTGCATTTTTTAAACTCGTATAAGCAGGAAGTGGGAAAGGAAGCCCACGGATTTTGTAACGGAGGTAATGGATAGAGGGAAGAGGGAAGAGAGGCTCAACACTTTTAATTAATGCTAAATTTACGGCCGTTGGCTAAAATTAGAAGAGTTTTTGTTAAAGGTGTTTTATGGCTGTTGGCAAGGATACAATTTTCGAGCGCTTTTTGTCGCCCCTGATTCGACTGGCGATCGACGAACAAGCACTGAAACGACTCTACGAAGGTATCGACTGGGAAACAGCGGGCGATCGCTACCGACAACCCGACTTAGTTTATCCCGAATATTACAGCAGCCAAAACTTTCACGGCATTAAACGCGGCTACCTAAACCCCAGTGCCGCCGTTTCCTACGATCCAATCACGCAATATGTTTTGCCTCCCCACGAAACAGTCGTCAGGCAAGGCTTAATTGACGCTGTGCGGGTGAAACCGCGCCGAATTATCGATTTGGGATGTGGTACTGGTTCGACAACCCTCATGCTCAAGCAAGCCTTTCCCGAAGCGGAAGTTGTCGGCTTGGACTTGTCGCCTTATATGCTGGTAGTTGCCGACATGAAAGCGCAAAAAGCCGACTTAAATATCCAATGGTTACACGGAAATGCCGAAAGCGTTGCTTTTGGCGATGCCAGCTTCGATTTAGTCGCAGCTTCCTTGCTGTTTCACGAGACGCCGCCTGCTGTATCGCGGGCAATTTTGCGAGAAAGCTTCCGACTGCTGAAGGTTGGGGGACAAGTGGCAATTTTGGACGGAAACCAAAAAACTTTGCGGCAGACACAGTGGCTGACTGATATCTTTGAGGAGCCTTATATTAAGTCTTACGCGGCTGGCAGCCTCGATGCTTGGGCGGGGGCGGCTGGATTTGCGGCGGTGCAAACTCACGAACACTGGTGGACTAATCAGGTGACGCAGGGCGTGAAACCTTTGCCGGGGGAAGATTTGGAGCAGGCAAAGGTGGCGAGGGGGTGGAATTGGGGCGATCGAACTCCTGATTTTGATGGCGATTTACCAGGCATTCCAGCTCCCGCTTGATGTATTGTTGAGGTGTATTTTTCGCCCTTTGGGGGCGGGTTTTATAGATGGTTAGTTTTAGGTTGAGATGGTTGGTAAAACCCGCCCCTACTAACTTGCTAATGACTGATGATTAATGACTAATGACTAATGACTACTGACTAATGACTAATGACTCTAAAAGCAGTTTTATTTGATTTTAATGGTGTGATTGTTAATGACGAGCCGATTCACGAGAAAATAATCGATCGATTGATGCTCGATGAAAATCTCCAGCTCAAACGTGGGGAGGTTCGAGAAGTTTGTTTAGGAAGGAGCAATCGCGCTTGCATTACCGCACTGCTAGAGCGCCGGGGACGATATCTAACAGAAACATATCTCGATCGGCTGCTGCGGCGCAAGGCCGAAGCTTACAAAGCTCAAATAGATACTTTGGAGAAACTGCCGATTTATCCGGGTTTGGCAGAATTTATTGACAAAATTCGGGTTGCCGGACTGAAAATGGCCGTAGTTAGCGGGGCCATGCGATCGGATATAGAATTGGTGTTAGATCGGGCCGGTTTGGCAGCAAACTTTGAGTTAATTGTCGCAGGCGACGACTTGACGGAGAGCAAACCAGCACCCGACGGCTATCTATTGGCTGTGGAACTTCTCAACCAGAAATATCCCGACTTTAACCTGCAACCGATCGAGTGTTTGGCGATAGAAGATACTTTTGCGGGGATTGAAGCGGCGAAAAAAGCGGGGATTCAGGTTGCGGGTGTGACTCACACTTACCCGTTTCACATGATCCAGCGCCAAGCTAATTGGACGGTGGACTATTTTGCTGATTTAGAGTTGGATAGAGTGGCGGCACTTTGCTCGATCGCTCCCACTGACTCGGCTGCCGAAAAAACTTGACCTTTTTAGCAGTTACGTGCTAGTGTAGGTGACGGTCTGCGAACGTGAGAGCAAGCAAGACCTGTAAACCTTTTAGATCCGGCAATCCGGCATCTAAAATGCTAAATTAAAACTCAATCAGGGGAATTAGCTCAGTTGGTAGAGCGCTGCGATCGCACCGCAGAGGCCAGCGGTTCGAGTCCGCTATTCTCCATAAATCAAGGGCATTTCTACAGGTGACGATCTCACTTCGCTTTGAGCTCAAAGCGAAGTGCGATCGTCACCTGCTTTGATACTCGCCTATGAGTGTGCGATCGACCCGGTTGCTGCCTAAGTTTTAGCATCAATAACCTGTGGAGAGCGAGAAACCCGCTTTCTATTTTGTGCGATCGACCCGGTTGCTGCCTAACTGGTAGCATCAATAAGATAATTTATGTAAAGAAACCCGGTTTCTAATTACACACTAATTACTGAAAAGACGTATTTTGGTGTCTAAACCAGGTTTCAGAATAGAATGCAACGGTAGGTAAACTCCAAAGCCTTATGTCATCAGTCAATCTTAAATCTAAAATGGTATCCGCCCACTTTTTGCAGCAGTAGCCATCAATCCCCAGAAAAGCTTCATTTTGTTAACATATCATAATTTTTGTATCTAAAAATACAACAGTATTCTGAAGCGAGTCTTAATATCAAGTCGCTATGTGTTATTATTCTCAATCATCTGACTCATCTATTCAAGAGTAACAAGAAAAAATGACAAAGCGATTCGATAGACGGAAATTTCTTTTATACGGTTCTGCTACCCTCACATCAAGTTTATTTCTAAAAGCTTGTAGAACTCCCACTCCAACAGGAACTCCCGCCGCTTCTCCCACATCAACAGGAACTACACCAGCCGCAGCCGGGGGCGGAAACACAATCAAAGTAGGAATTTTGCATTCCTTGAGCGGCACGATGTCAATCAGCGAAAAAAGCGTTGTTGATGCCGAACAATTAGCGATCGAAGAAATTAATAAAGCTGGTGGTGTCCTCGGAAAACAAATCGAAGCAGTCATAGAAGATGGCAACTCAGACTGGCCGACTTTTGCCGAAAAAGCCAAAAAATTGATCGACCAAGATAGAGTTGTCACCGTCTTCGGGTGCTGGACTTCTGCTAGTCGTAAAGCAGTATTACCGGTATTTGAAGAAAAAAATCATATGCTCTGGTATCCCGTACAATACGAGGGTCAAGAGTGTTCCAAGAACATCTTTTATACTGGGGCGGCGCCGAACCAGCAAATCGAACCAGCAGTTGACTGGCTGCTAGAAAATAAAGGCAAAAAATTCTTCTTAGTCGGGTCGGACTACGTTTTCCCCCGCACGGCAAATACCATTATCAAGGCACAGCTAGCAGCCAAAGGGGGCGAATTAGTTGGGGAAGATTACATTCCTTTGGGCGGGACAGAAGTCACGCCAATTATTAGTAAAATTAAGGCTGCTTTACCAGACGGCGGCGTCATTTTCAATTCCCTCAACGGCGACAGCAACGTAGCATTTTTCAAACAGTTGCAGGGTGCAGGTTTGGGGCCAGACAAATATCCGTCAATGTCGGTCAGTATTGCGGAAGAAGAAGTAAAGGCGATCGGCGTAGAATATCTTAAAGGCCATTATGCCGCCTGGAATTACTTCATGACTGTAGAATCTCCGGCCAATACAAAATTTGTGGAAGCTTTCAAGGCAAAATACGGCAAAGATAGAGTGACCAATGACCCGATGGAAGCAGCTTATATCATGGTTTACCTGTGGAAGCAAGCCGTCGAAAAAGCAGGGACAGCCGACGATTTAGAAAAAGTGCGGGCAGCAGCTTTGGGTCAAACCTTTGACGCGCCGGAGGGCAAAGTTACGATGGAAAACAACCACCACATCTCTAAATTTGTGCGCTTGGGCGAAGTGAGAGAAGACGGTTTGTTTAACATCGCTTATGCTACACCAGAAGCAGTGAAGCCGGTGCCTTGGAATCAATTTGTCGCTGAAACAAAAGGCTTTGCTTGCGATTGGTCAGACCCCGCAAAAGGTGGCAAATTCAAAGCTTGATAAGTAGGTAATGCCAATTTTGTTCAGGTTGGCAACGTATCTTCGATTGCCCCTAGGGCGTGTCTTTAAACCCGGAGATCCCCCCCAGCCCCCCTTAATAAGGGGGGAGTAAGAGCATTCTTTCGTCAATCCCTACTCCCTTAATCAGGGGGAACTGGACTCTTCAAAGTCAACCCCTACTCCCCTTAATAAGGGGGAACTGGACTCTGCAAAGTCAACCCCTACTCCCCTTATTAAGGGGAATTTAGGGGGATCGAGACTCGGCTACAAGCGAGATATACAGAGAGTTTTAGTTCTAAGTTGGCACTAATGGGGTAAAACCAGCCCCTAATTATCCGCGAACAAACTTAACCGACTTGATGCAGGAGGAACAAAATTGGCGATATTAGATGGTTTATTTAACGGCATTAGCATCGGCGCAGTTTTACTAATTGCAGCCCTGGGATTAGCAATTATTTTCGGGCTGATGGGCGTGATTAATATGGCTCATGGCGAGTTGATGATGCTGGGGGCTTATACAACTTTCGTGGTGCAAAATGTCTTCAAAGGTATGGGAGGATTTGCTTTTGAAACCTATATTTTATTTGCGATTCCCCTAGCTTTTTTAGTAGCTGCATTGGTAGGATTGATTCTCGAACGCGGAGTGATTCGCTATCTTTACGGGCGGCCGCTAGAAACTTTGCTAGCAACTTGGGGCGTAAGTTTAATTTTGCAGCAGTTTGTCCGCAGCGTTAGTTGGGTTCTGGTAATTGGGATTGCGGTGTTTTGTTTGCTGTTTTTTGGCGGTTTGCGGTTGCTGAAATCTCGCCTGGATTTCGATCGCATTCGCAGCAAAGTTATCGCCATAATTTTGCCTTTATCTTTGGGTATTTCCTGGGCGGTGAGCGCCTTTTTAGGGCAAACTTACAAACTGGCAGTAACTCAACCTTGGTTTGGTGCTCAAAATGTGGATGTAACTGCACCGAAATGGTTGCGGGGTGGCATACCGCTGGGCAATTTTCAGTTGCCCTACGCCCGAATTTTTATTATTGTGCTGACAGCAATTTGTTTGGCGGGAATTTACCTATTTTTGCAAAAGTCTGTGTGGGGATTACGGATTAGATCCGTGACACAAAATCGCAGCATGAGTGCGTGTTTGGGAATTCCTACCGAACAAGTAGACGCGCTGACTTTTGCTTTGGGTTCGGGGTTGGCAGGTGTCGCTGGGTGCGCTATTAGTTTGATTGGTTCGGTAGGCTCAAATACCGGACAAAATTATATAGTCGATACGTTTATGGTGGTGGTTGTGGGCGGTGTCGGCAAAATTGTGGGGAGTGTTGTTGCTGCGATCGCGATCGGCACTGCAAATTACCTGATCGGTTCGGGAACCTTAGCATTAATGTTCGCTCCTATCAAGCCTTTAGCCGACTTCTTCACATTTTTCGCCACAACCAGCATGGCAAAAGTAATGGTATTCGCCTTAATTATGGCTTTTCTGCAAGTGAAGCCGGGAGGGATTTTCCCGCAAAAAGGGCGGACGGTAGAAAATTAAAAATTACAACTGCGAGTGTAGCGAAAAATGCAGAAAAAACATCAAAAAGCCTGGCTAAAAGAAGCGGCAATTGTCAGCGCGATCGCCCTCACATTCATATTACTCATCCCAGGAATACTCCCCGACGTTCGGCTCAATCAATTGGGGCGATTTTTAGCACTAGCAATTGCAGCCCTCGGCATAGACTTGATTTGGGGATACACGGGTTTGCTTAGTTTAGGGCATGGGGTGTTTTTTGCGATCGGCGGCTACGCTTTCGCCATGCACCTAAAATTGCAAATTCCCCCAACCGCCAGCAGTCAATTGCCAGAATTTATGAACCTCTACGGCGTTACCGAACTCCCCTGGTTTTGGCAACCATTTTATTCATTTCCCTTTTCAGCATTAGCAATAGTTCTCATCCCCGCCATCTTGGGCGCACTTTTAGGTTATTTAGTATTCCGCAATCGAATTCGAGGCGTTTACTTTTCAATTCTTACCCAAGCAGCAACCATTGTATTTTTCAACTTCTTTAACGGTCAGCAAAAACTGATTAACGGAACTAACGGACTCACCGACTTTAAAACCTTGTTCGGAGCCACAGTAAATGACCGAGATACTCAATATATTTTCTACATTCTCACCATACTATTTCTAGCAGCAAGTTACGCCCTCTGCCGATGGCTGACCAGCGGGCGTTTCGGCCGCCTGTTAGTAGCAATTCGCGACGACGAAGTGCGCCTACGTTTCTCAGGTTACAATCCCACAGGATATAAAGTTTTAGTCTTTGCAATTTCTGCCGGTTTAGCCGGGATTGCAGGCGCATTATTTACCGTACAAACCGGAATCATTTCGCCAAAAGCAATGGATATTGCCTTTTCAATTGAAATGGTAATCTGGGTCGCAGTGGGAGGTCGCGCCACATTATCAGGAGCAATATTGGGAACACTGCTAGTCAACTTCGGTAAAAGTTTCTTGAGCGAACAATTCCCCGAAGTTTGGCTGTTTTTCCAAGGTGCGCTATTCCTCATAGTAGTGACAGTGCTGCCCGACGGCTTAGTTGGATGGCTGCAACATCAAGGTTTCGACCAAATCCGCAGCTTGTTCAGAAGACCGAAGTACGCATCTACTTACCCCAGCCTAGAACAAGACCCCCAAGTGCAGCTCGAAAAAGAAGAACTTGAACACTGAGTGTAAAAATATCATGTAATTTATAAGTAGGCTGACATCAATAAATGTCACGTACAACAGACAAACAAAGCAATCGCAATAGACTTGGCAAACGCTGCGTTTATCTCTGTCTCAGGAAACGTAATATATATGTCCACCTACTTAGATATCCGTAGCAAGTAGCTTCGTTCTGTAACTTGAGGAGCAACATATGGCAGATATTATTGACTACAAAATCTACGGCGACGATTTGCAACTCATCGAGATTGAACTCGACCCCAAAGAAGGCGTCAGGGCTGAAGCTGGAACCATGACATACATGGAAGGCGACATCCAAATGCAAACATCCACAGGCGGGGGCTTATTTCAAGGTTTCAAACGGATGCTGACAGGAGCGGGTTTTTTCATTACTACCTTTGTCAACGCCGGAAATCGTAAGGCCAGGGTCGCTTTTGCCGCCCCTTATCCGGGTAAAGTAATTCCCCTAGATTTAAGCCAACTTGGCGGTAAATTTTTGTGTCAAAAAGACTCATTTCTCTGTGCGGCAAATGGCATTGAAATTGAGGTAGCTTTCACCAAGCGACTAGGTGCCGGTTTCTTTGGCGGAGAAGGTTTTATTCTGCAAAAATTGCAGGGTGACGGGCTAGCTTTTGTTCATGCGGGAGGAACAATAGTTGAGAAAAATTTGGGAGTTGGCGAAGTGTTGCGAGCGGACACTGGTTGTTTGGTAGCTTTTGCGCCGACTGTAGATTACGATATTCAGTTTGTTGGCGGGTTTAAAAATGCTCTATTTGGCGGCGAAGGCTTGTTTTTAGTCAAGCTAACCGGGCCTGGAAAAGTGTATTTGCAAAGTCTGCCGCTCTCGAAGTTAGCTGAGCGAATTATGGCTGCTGCTCCACCTCCCATGTCGAGCAGTTCTAGCAGTTTTAGTGTAGAGTAAACAGCCGGGAAGAAGGAGAAATTATGGTGCCACAAAAGGCGAGAAAATCTGCGTAATAAGGGATGATATTTGCGCTTAGCACCTACAAGGGGTATCGGTTGTTGTCCATTAGTGACTTAATTGCTAATCATGAATAAAAAAGTCTTAGAAATCGAAAACTTGACTGTTAGTTTTGATGGTTTTAAAGCCATCAACGGTTTAAATTTTAGCATGGATGCGGGCGAACTGCGCGTTATCATTGGCCCTAACGGTGCGGGGAAAACAACTTTTCTCGATTCAATTACCGGGAAGGTGCAGCCGACAGAGGGCAGGGTGTTATTTAAGGGACAAAATTTACGCAAGTTGTCGGAAGATAGGATTTCGCGCTTGGGAATTGGTCGCAAGTTTCAGACGCCGCGAGTTTACTTGAATTTAACGCCACGCGAAAATTTGGAATTGTCTTGCAGCCGCCATAAAAATGTTTTTTCGACTTTGTTCAAGCCTGCTTCGGCTGCTGAAAAACGCACGGTTGCGGGTTTGTTAGAAACAATTGGTTTAGTTGCTAAAGCGGATATTTCGGCGGGTTTGCTTTCTCACGGGGAAAAGCAATGGTTGGAAATTGGAATGTTGGTGGCTCAATCTCCTGATTTGTTGTTGGTAGATGAACCTGTGGCGGGTTTGACGGATGAGGAAACGATGTTAACTGGAGAGTTGCTAATTTCGCTGGCCGAAAGTCATTCGGTGTTGGTAATTGAACACGATATGGAGTTTGTGCGGCAAATTGCGCGGCAGGTGACGGTGTTGCATCAGGGTGCGGTTTTGTGTGAGGGGACTATGGATGAGGTGCAAAATGACGATCGAGTAATTGAGGTATATTTGGGGAAACCAGAAGAGTAAGAAGTCATTATTCATTAGTCATTAGTCATTAGTCATTATTCATTAGTCATTAGTCATTAGTTATTCAGTCAACAGTCAACAGTCAACAGTCAACAGTCAACAGTCAACAATATGCTACAAGTCTCTAATTTGAATGTTTATTACGGCGAAAGTCACATTTTGCGCGATGTCGATTTAAGCGTCATGGCGGGCCAAATGGTTTGCTTAATCGGCCGCAATGGTGTGGGCAAAACTACTATGCTAAAAACGATTATGGGGTTGCTGCAACCGCGCAGTGGCACTATTGCTTTTGGCGGAGAATCTATTGCTTCTAAGTTGACTCACCAGCGGGCTAGATTAGGCATTGGTTATGTGCCTCAAGGGCGTGAAATTATTCCACGTTTGACGGTTAAAGAAAATTTATTGTTAGGTTTGGAAGCGAAACCAACCAAAATCAAAAATCCTGAAGTTCCTGATGAAATTTTTGATTTATTTCCTGTTTTGAAAACTATGCTCGATCGCCTGGGAGGTGATTTGAGCGGGGGACAGCAGCAGCAGTTAGCTATTGCTAGGGCTTTGATGGGTGAGCCGCAGTTGCTGGTTTTGGATGAACCTACGGAAGGGATTCAACCATCGATTATTTTAGACATAGAAGCTGCGGTGCGCCGTGTGGTTGCGACTAGGGGAATTTCTGTTTTGTTGGTGGAGCAACATTTGCATTTTGTGCGGCAGGCTGACTGGTATTATGCTATGCAAAAAGGCGGGATTGTGGCTTCTGGAAGCACTAGCGAGTTAAGTGATGAGGTGATTCAGAGGTTTTTGGCGGTTTGATTCAGAAGGAAGTTCGGCAACGGATTCTGTAACGGATGTAACGGATGTAACGGATGTAACGGATGGAAGGAAGAGGGAAGAGGGAAGAAGGAAGACGGAAGAGGGAAGCTGGAAACGAGGAAACGAGGAAACGAGGAAACGAGGCAGAGCCTCTAGATATTTATTCCCAGGCAGAGCCTGGGAACAAGGAGGCAGAGCCTGGGAAAAAGGCATTCCGTTCGGGCACCATCCCCACTTTGTTGGACAAGAAGCGATTTCAATCGCGCCGGAAACGAGACTATATTATTGATTTTTTCTGCCGTCTGGCATTGTGGTGCCGGCCATACTTGCTCGATCGATACTAGCGCCATCTATATTAGCATTGCGGAGGTTGGCATCGGAAAGATTGGCATCTCTCAAGTCGGAAAATCGCAGGTCTGCACCGTCTAGATTTGTCTTTGTTAAGTTAGCTTTTCTGAGGTTAGCGTTGCTGATTCTCGCTCCTACTAATTCGGCTCCGCTTAAGTTTGTGCGAGCTAAATTGGTGTTGACAAAATCTGATATCTCGAAGCGACTACCGCTGAGGTTGGCATCTGATAAATCTGCTCCTGTAAGGATGGGATTTTTTAAGTTAAGGTTAACTAATTTTACGGCTCGGAGGTCGCAGCGGGAGCAGCTTTGAGTTAGCAGCAGCGTTTCGACGTTGGCGTTGATTTGGTCGATTTGTTGCTGGGAGAAATTTTCGGCAAATTCTGGGGAGACGTAGCCGAGGTTTTTGGGGTCGGCTGGTTTTGGTTGGGGTGTTTGGATTGGGGGTGTTTGGATTTGTTGGGGTGTTTGAATTTGTTGGGGTGTTTGTGGTTGGGGTGTTGGGATTGGTTGGGGTGTTGGGATTGTTTGGGGTGTGGGGATTGGTTGGGGTGTTGGGATTGGTTGGGGTGTTTCTATTTGCCCGATCGCACTTAGTTGCAGCCCCACCTTCGGCAAATCGAGAGTTGCTGCAAAAATTAGTAGGGCGATCGACATTATTGTGAGTTTTTTCATAAATCAATAACTTTTTGTTTGCAAAAATACCATTTATATGGTATAATACCTCGAAAAGTGAACACCCTACATTTCGCTAAATAAATCAAAATTCAAATAAAAAACTTCGGAACCATCAGGTGCGCGAATTAACTTTTCTATTACCGGAGGCAGTTGCTGTTGACGGTACAATTCGGGAATCTCGCAGAAGCTTTCTTCGGTAATTTCCAAAATTTTTGGCATATCAGGAAGGGGAATCCCCAACCGATCGCTTTTATTTAAGGTACAAATAATCAGGTATTTGCAGTCAGCCATGCTCGGACTGCTGGGAAATATTTTGGATAAATTAATTATGGTAATCAGTTCTTCTTGATGCCGCAGTAAACTATTACCGTTAGGTAAAGTGCCGTAGGCATTAAAGTTTTTAACAATGCGCTCCACTCGTTCTATAGGAACAGCATAGTAAATATTTCCAAGTTCAAAAGAAACAAATTTTTTAGGGGCAATTCTAACAGTGGCTTGTTTCTTGCTCCGAAAGCGGCGATTGTAATTGGCGTGAGTCATTCGATTTTAGATTTTAGATTTTAGATTGAAGAATTATTTGATTGAATATTGAAGATTATTTGATTGAAAATTGAAAAGTATTGGATTTTAGTAGTGATTCTGCTGCGTAGCTTCCCACTCTAATTCGCGGGTGGAATTATTTTTAGCCTAAGTTTTGTTGGAGATTAGGGATTATTTGATGAAAAATTTGAGATTGTCGATTAAATTATTGATTGGTGGATTAATTTGGGGATAGCTTGTAAAAGTTGGGCTTCGCTGTAAGGTTTCGTGAAATATTGATTTGCGCCTAATTCCATTGCCATTTGCCGATGTTTTGCCCCGCTACGGGATGTCAGCATAGCTACAGGAATCTTAGCAAACCGCTCAGTCGATCTGATCGATCGCAACAATTCAAATCCATCCATCCGGGGCATTTCAATATCCACGATCGCCAAACTGCAATTAAGACCATTTTGCAACTTTTCCAGGGCATCCACGCCGTCTTTCGCCTGTACCACCCGGTAGCGAGCACGAGTCAGCGTCAGAGACAGCAACTGGCGAATTGTATAGGAATCATCCACTACCAAAATCTGCGGTGACTGACTCGAACTCGCCGGTATCTCCTGCACTTTACCGGAGATAGCGGCGATCGAACTATTTACCACAGGTTGACCCACCAAATCGTCCACATCCAGAATATTCACCACGCGCCCGTCCCCCAAAATCGTAGTCCCCAAAACGCCACGAGGCTTGGATAGAGGCGGTGGCAAAGGTTTAACCACAATTTCCTGCTGACCGATCAGCCGTTCCACGGCCACCGCCAGCATTCCTTCAGTAGAAGCCAAAACCAGGACAGGAATTTCGTCTTGGGTCAAAGGGTCAGGAGAGGGGGCATCCGGCGGGAGGACGCTGTATTCTAGCAAATCTTGCATTCTCACCAAACGAATAAATTCCTCCCGCCACCACAGCATCGGCTGATTGCCAGCAAGGTGAACTTCCGAGGCTTTAATGTGCAGAATTTCCTCGACTGCATCCAGCGGCACCGCTATTTTATTGTGATCGGTCTTCACCATCAAAGCATCAGTAATCGACAGCAGCAGTGGCAGTTTAATGATAAAACTGGTACCTTTTCCCAGGCGAGAGTCTACCTTCACAGTCCCCCGCACAGTCCGCAAATTTGTTCGCACCACGTCGAGCCCGACTCCGCGCCCCGAAAGGTCGCTGACGCCTTCTGTAGTGCTGAAACCCGGCCAAAACAGAAAATCGTAGAGTTCGGCAATGGAAAATTCTTGAGCTTGTTCCTCCGTCGCCAAACCCTTTGTGACAACTTTACGGCGAATGATTTCCGGGTCAATGCCTTTGCCGTCATCGGCGACAGTAATAATAGTTTGGCCGCCTTGGTGGCGGGCTTCTATTTCTATTTGACCGCTGGCCGGCTTGCCGCTTGCTTGCCGAACTTCGGGCATTTCGATGCCGTGGTCGAAAGCGTTTCTCACTAAGTGTATTAAGGGGTCGCGCAAAGCATCGAGCAAACTTTCGTCAATTTTGGTATCTCTTCCCACTAGCAGCAGGTTGACATCTTTATCATATGTGAGGCACATCTCCCGCAGCGCTCTGGGCAAGTGATCGACGGCGCGACTGAAACTCACGACTCGCAACTGCATAACGCGGCTGCGTAGTTGTTCGGTAATGCGGCGCAGTTGGTCGGTACTGCGCTCGAATTTTATGGCTAAGGTGTCTAATTTGGTGGCGGAGTGAGAAATTGCTTGGGCAGTTTCGATGACTTCTGCGGCTGTCGAGTGGAACTCTGTATAACGATCCATCTCTAAGATATCGAAGTGAGCATGAACCGGAGAGGATTTGCCGTTAGCAATCATGGGGAATTCTGTTTCTACTGCTGCAACTTTTCCCAATCCAGAGCTCCCGTTTCCCCCTCTCCACTCTGCAAAGCTCAGTCTGTCGTATTCTTCTCGCAACTGACCGCCGAATTGGCTTAAATCTACGATATTGCGGCGGATGCGCTTGACTTCGCCGCGCAGTTCGGATTCTTGAAGTTCTAAATTTGTACGGTTGATGACTAATTCCCCGACTAGATTCACCAATTCAGTTAAGCGTTCTAAGTCTACCCGGATTGTCGGCCTTTGCGGGTTGGCGACTGGGAGAGTCGGGGAGGGGGAGATTTCGGGGAGAGGGGGAGTGGGGGAGAGTGGGAGAGTGGGAGAGGGGGAGATTTCGGGGGGAGTCGGAGAGGGGGAGAGTGGAAGAGGGGGAGAGGGGGAGTGGGGGGGAGTGGGGGAGATTTCGGGGATTTCGATCGCCCTTCCTTCCAATATTTGTTGGCGTGCGGTTTGCAAGTTTTGGGCGATCGCCCAACCCTCGGATTGCAACCGTTGTAGAGTCAAGTCAGGAGACTCGATCAAAGTGCTGAGGGCTGCGGCGACTTTCCCAAAATCCGGCAATTGCAGCATTCCAGCCAAACCGGAGAGTTGGTAGTAAACCTGCTTGAGGGTGGTGACGCTTGTTGTCAAATCTGCCTCGGAAGCTTGGGAAAGCTCGGTTTCTAGGCGATTGAAGAGTGGCGGCACTTGCTGTTCAAAAATCAGTTTCAGGGTTTCCGGGGCGGACGATTGGCTGGCTGCGGGGACTGGCGGCTGTTCTGACTTGCCGTACTTAGCCTGGAACTGGGCGAAAATTTGGGCGATCGCCTCCAAGTTTTCCGTTTGATCCGGAGTTGTGACATCGGAGTGTTGAACTGATTCGATCGTAATCTTTTTGAGAGCATCCACCCCCTGCAGCAAAACACTCACAGTAGTCGGTTCCAGGGCCGACAAGTCTGTGCGATCGCGCAAAATGACAAAACAGTCCTCCAGCGTGTGAGCCGCCGCCGATACGTTTTGAAAGCCCAACATCGAACCCGCACCTTTAATCGAGTGCGCCGCCCGAAACATTTCTTTAACTGCCGCTTGTCGCTCTTTCAAACCCGCAGCTTCCATCGCCAGCAGATTCGTCTCCATTGACTGCAGAAATTCTTCGCATTCTGCGGTAAAAGCATCTATTAATTCGTTTAAATCGTCATCATTCATATTAGTTTGTTGTCTGTTGTCTGTTGACTGTTGACTGTTGGCAGTTAACAGTTGTCTGTGGGCAGTTTTTTTTATATATGTACCCCGTTATTTAACTGTAATTGTTGTCAGGGTGGGTTCACGATTATCTATAAATTCGCATTCAGGATATTCGTCAACTCGCCCCGGCAACAACGATAGTTATTAGTGATTCGTATAACTGTCAACTGTCAATTGTCAACTGTTAACAGTCAACGGAACTAACTGCGGAAATTCGCCACCGACTTTTGCAATTGGCCCAGAGAACCAGACAACTCGTCCAAAGATGCTTTGACATCCGCACCTTTTTGGGCAGTCGTATTAGCAATCTCGTTGACTTGCTGCATACTGTTAGCAATTCCCTCAGCCGAAACAGTTTGCTTGGCAGATGCAATAGTAATATTCTGCACCAAAGCATTCATTTCTCGACTAACTTCGATGATGGCATTGAGGTGAGTTTTAGCTTCGCTTGCCAGCTTAGTGCCTTCCACTACCTCCAGCGTCCCCGATTCCATTGCCTTCATCACGCGGCTGATTTCTTCTTGAATTGTACCGACAATTTCCGAGATTTCCTCAGTAGCGCCGGCGGATCTTTCTGCTAATTTCCGCACTTCTTCGGCAACAACAGCAAAGCCTAAACCTTGTTCGCCGGCTCGCGCCGCCTCAATAGTAGCATTCAGAGCTAATAAATTAGTTTGAGAAGCAAGTTGAGAAATCGAAGTCACAATTTTGCCAATTTGCTGCGAAGATTCGCCCAAACGCTTCATCATTTTCGAGGTAGAGGCGATCGTCAACCGGAGCCCGTTAATACCTTCGACAGCTCGATCGACCGCCATACCGCCGACTTCAGCCGTTTGAGAAGACTGCTGAGCCACTGTTTCGGCGCGCACCGAAACATCTCGCACGTCGCGGATCGAATTCACAATCCGCTCGATTTCGCGCATGATGGCAGATATTTTGGCTGCTTGAATTTCCGCCTGTTGGGTGAGTTGACTGGTATTGTTAATTGACTCGTCGGTGGCAGATGTTACCTGTTCGGCTAAAGTTTGAATTCCAGTTACCACTTTCCGCAGAGAACCGATTAAGAAGTTGAAAGAGTCGGCGACAGCACCTAAAACGTCGTTAGTCACTTCCGCCCTGACTGTCAAGTCGCCTTGAGCCGCGCCTTTAATTTCTCCCAACAATTTAAGGACTTGTTGCGTCAGAGAATCAGCTTCAGCTTTACGTTCGGCTGCCAATTTTCCTAGTCGTTCTTCTGCCTCTTTGCGCTCGGTGATGTCAAAGCGAATGGCGATATATTTGACTATTGTGCCGCTGGTATCAAAGATGGGGGAGATCGTCGAATCTACCCAGTAAAACGAGCCATCTTTGCGTCGGTTTTTGATTTCACCTTTCCACACCAAACCGCGAGAAAGTGTCACCCACATTTCTTCAAAAAATGATTTGGGATGGTAGCCGGAATTGACGAGGCGGTGGTTGCGGTGCAGGAGTTCTCCCATGCTGTAACCGGAGATTTCAATGAATCCGTCGTTGACGTAGGTAATCAGGCCTTGGACATCAGTTTCGCTGACGATCGCCGATTCGTCGAGAGCATTCTGCCGAGTTTTGAGTTCTTGCAGCAAGCGTTCCTGTGCCTCGGCTAACTGCTGCATTCGCTCCTGGGATGCTCTTTGTTCGGTGACGTTGCGGCAAACGACTACGCCGCCTTTAAGCGCCCCCGTTTCGTCTTTGAGCGGCCGGCCGTTAATTTTCACCCACAGGCCCTCTGGCTTGCCTGCGTGGCGGGTGAAAAGGTCTACGTCGTCAACGGCTTCTCCTCGAACCGTGCGCGCTAAAGGTATTTCGGCAGGGGGATAGGGAGTTACGGTATCGGGCAAGAATAGACCGTATTTTGCCGACCATTCGTTGGGAAGAGTCTCTGTCGAACCCATGCCAAACATATCTTCGGCGGCGGGGTTAAACAAAACAAAATTGCCTTTTTCGTCGGCAGCAATTATGCCGTCGCCAATGCTGTTTATTAGCAGTTGCAAGAGATTGCTTTGCTGGCGAAATTGGTCTTCGGAACTGGCTAATTGGGCTGTTGTTTTTTCCAGTTGCACCATCGCCTGTTTGGTTTCGGTAACGTCGCGAGCGACTGCATACATGAGCTGTTGTTCGGTTACAGGTCGCACTTTCCACGACAGCCACCTGTAGGAACCGTCTTTGCAGCGGTAGCGATTTTCATAAGACTTTAATTCGGCGCCGCTGGCTACTTTTTCCGCTTGTTCTATGGTTGATTCGCGATCGTCTGGATGGACTAAATCGATATAATAGTTGTCTTCAAGTTCATGCGCCTTGTAGCCGAGCGTGTTTTCCCAAGCGGGATTGATGCGCTTGAATTTGCCTTCAAAACCTATAATACAAACCAAGTCTAGGGAAAGGGTAAAAAATCGATCGCGCTCTACTTCTGCTTTTTTGCGATCGGTAATTTCGATCGCCACAGCCCCGATACCGATGGGTTTGCCGTCAGATCCGGGCAAAGGAAAGTATGACGCCAGCCAATCTCGCATGACGCCCGGTTCGTTGAAGAATGATCCCGATACCTCAACGTTTAACAACGGTTGGTTGGTGGCGAGAATCTGCTGCAACATCGGCACTTGGGTATCGCTCATTTCGGGTATAACTTCCCTCACCGTCTTACCGAAGTGTTCGGCAACTGAGACGCCGGTGGTTTCCGCTAATTTCTCGTTGACTTGCACGAAGCGCAACTGCTCGTCAAAAATACACATTGAGGTGGGGGCGGCTGCGAAAAATGCGTCAAAGCGGCTTTGACGCAAAACTAATTCTCGTTCTAGGGCTTTGCGATCGCTGATATCGCGGCCTTCTGGAATTAGCAGCACGACTTTGCCGCTGTCGTCTACGATCGGCTTGAGGGAGAAGTCCACAGTTATCACAGCACCCCCAGCAACGAGCACGTCGGCTTCGTAGCGGACTACCTCGCCGGCGGCAGCTTTTATGAGCGCTGCTTGCACTTTTTGCTTGGCTTCTGGGGAAATTTGCCACCACAAATTATCTGCAAACTGCGTGCCTACGAAGTCTTCGCGCTCCAGTCCGGCGATGTCGAGGGCTGTTTGGTTTGCTTCCAAAACGGTTCCGTCTGGTTTTAGCAGCCCCACTAATTGGAACGATTGGTCAAAAATCGCTCGGAATAGTCTTTCGCGCTCGCGCAGCATCTCTTCTGCACGCTTACGATCGCTGATGTCGCGAGTAACTGTTGCCAACCCGATAGGCTCGCCGGTTTCTGGGTGTTTGACGGTAAATATGGTGAAGTCAACCGGAATGTTTTCGCCGGTTTGAAAGTTCCTCAAGCGGAATTCACCCTGCCAAAAACCGTCTCGCACAGTAGGGGGCAGGATTTCTTGTTGGAAAAACTTAACATCTTCTGCACAGAAGAACTCATAAACACTTTTGCTTTTGACTTCTTCAATATTTGGCAATCCTACTAGGTTCATTCCAGCGGGATTCAGGTATGTTGCCTCTCCCTCCAGGGTGGCAGTGCCGATAAAATCCGAGCTGCTTTCTACGATCGAAATCAATCTTTGCTTTTCGATTTCGCCTTGCTTGCGCTCCGTGATGTCGTTGTTAGTTTCTAAAATTGCTTTGGGTTTTCCCTGTTCGTCTCGCTGCAAATTCCAGCGACTGAATACGGTAATTTTTGTGTCATAATTGGTGGTGTGAATTAATTCACCTTCCCAATAATCCTGCTCTTCTAACTGTGCCAAAATAGCGGCTAAAGGCTGGGGAAAAATGGTGTGCAATATAGTATGGGTGACTTCCCCCAAAGCTGCTTTTTTTGTCCAGCCGTACATCCGTTCGGCTCCCTGATTCCAAAAATTAATCGTGCCGTCAATATCCCGAACGATCAAGCCATCGCTGGCAAGATCGAGCATTTGCAAGTTCTGCTGCAAGGTTTGTTCTACGCGCTTGCGTTCTGTAATGTTGCGGGCGATGGTTGAGAGAAATTCAATTTCTCCCTTTTCGGATTTGTGAGCAATAATTACTTGAGAAACTGGTATTTCTTTGCCGTCTAAAGTTTGCCAAATTGTCTCACCGCTCCACGCCCCGTCCCGGCAAGCTGCGGGGATGCCGACATTCATAATAGTGTCAATACTTTTGGGCGATGTCAGGTCGGAAATGTTGACTCCGGCTACATCTGCGTTTTCGGCAACTTTCAGCATTTCTCTGGCGGCACGGTTGAGATAAATGGTGCGCTGTTGGGTGTCGGCTATGCCTACCCAGTCTGTTGTGGTTTCTAAAATTGCTTTGAACCGCAATAGTTCTTGTTCAGATTTGCGACGATCTGTGATGTCGCGCGCGAAGCCGACCATTCCTAAAATGTTGCCTTCTGCATCTTTGAGGGCCAATTTCTGGGTGTCAAAGGTGTGTACTTGGCCGTCGGCTAAGGTGGCTAAGTCGTTGGAGGCCGGCGCGAGGTGGTTGCCGCCCCGGAAGTTTTGGATTTGGTTCTCGGAATCGGTTTCGGCGTGGAAGTTGGCGAAGATTCGATCGACCGATATGCCTATTTCTGTGTCGTCTTTGCCGATAATTTCTGCTTGAGTTTTGCCGAAGGCGGCGGCGAAACCTGCATTGACTAGGGTGTAGCGCAAGTTTCGATCTTTGACGAAGATGCAGTCTGGCGTAGCATCAATGACTGTTCGCAGCAAGTTTTGGGAACTTTCTACTTCTGCCAGTGTCTGCCGCAGTTGTTCTTCCATTTCCACGCGATTGGTGATATCTCTAATCGCGCAAACGAGAAATTTCCTGCGGTCGGCATCTACAAAGGTACATTTTTTGGCGGAGAGAAAGCGCGTCTTTCCTGCTCGGTCTGTGATGGTTTTTTGGATTTCGGTGCTGGTATTTGTCAAGAAAACTAATTCGTCTTTTTCTCGATATGTCTGTGCTTCCTGTTTGGACAAGAACAGGTCGTATGATTTGCCAATTAGTTCTTCTCTGCTGTGATTTATGTATTGACAAAAGGCATCGTTTAATATTATCCAGCGGTGCTGTTGGTCTTTGACATAAATCGGGTCGGGGATGCTGTTGAGGATGTTGTTTAAGAATTGTTCTGAGGCTTTTAATTGCTCTTGGGCTGCGGTGCGATCGCGAATTTCCTGTTCCAATTGTACGTTAGTTTGCAGGATCTGCTCGGTTCTTTCATTCACTCGCTGCTCTAGTTCTGCGGTTAGCTGCTGCAATGTGGCTTCTGCCTGTTTGCGCTGGGTAATGTCGCGGCCTTCGGCGAGGATTTGAAATACTTCTCCTGTTTCATTTAACAGCGGCTTAAACGACACGTCCATTACTGTCACATGGTTGTTGGGGCCGGTGATTTCGTATTCTTCCCGGACAAACTTGCCGGCGGAGACTTGTTTTATGTTTGTTTTTAGGCGCTGCTGGTTGGTTGGAGATGATGCCCACGAAGGTGTCAGCCAAAATTTCAGCCCCAAGACTTCTGATGGTTGCAAATCGCCCAATTCTAGCGCTGTCTGATTTGCTTCGATCAGAGTACCGTCTGGCTCCAATAATGCGAACACTTGAAAAGCTTGGTCGAAGATGGCGTGAAATCGCTGGTTAGTTTCGCTCAGTGCTTGTTCTGTTTCTTTTTTAGAACTCAGGATTTGCTTGGAACCTACTAAGAATCCGTAGCGGTTGGACAAACTCAAAAAAACGAGCGCCGCCATTACAGTTATCCAATCGAAGACAGTTTGTGCCACCGGAGAGTGCGGCAGCCCTAGGTATTGGGCGGCGTGGCCGCTGTGGCCGAAAGCGCAGCTCCAAAATATGGCTGCTGTGGCTGTGGCGAAGATGTCGAACCCGAATTGACGGTTTCGCCACAAACCTAAGCTGATTATCCAGGCGATGGCAAAGTAACACACACAAATGATGCAATTAGCAGCTCCAGCTACCACCGATTGGGAGAAGTCAGGCAACGTCAGAGTGAATGTCGTTGCGATCCAGGTATAGAGAATTTTGATCATAAAATTAAGGATGGGCAAATCGGATGCGGGCGATCGTTAGTTAAAATTATTGATGCACAGCCGTTGCAGACTTATCTGTATTGTTGATTTTTACCAGCGTTCGGAATGGGCGATCGCTTCTACATCGACAATCATTAGCAAGCGTCCTTCGGAATTGTACAGACCTTTTAAGAATGGAGCTAGGTCGGGACTGACATCTAGTGCTGAGACAATGCGATCGGGATTGAGAGGTAAAACTCCTTCGACGCGGGAGACGGCTAATCCCAGGCTGATTCTCGACAACAATCTCACGTCTCGCGGATCGGGCGCTTCTACCACTAAGATGCGGCTGTTTGAGTGGTAGGTGTCAACCGACTCAATACCGACAAACAGTCCGAAGTCTGCTGCTGCTAAGATTTCGCCCCGCAAGTTGGTTAATCCCAGCAAAAATGGCTGGGTGTTGGGAACCAGGGAAATCGGTTGTTCATTGAGGGAAAGGACTTCCCGCACTGCATCTAACTCTATGCCGAACAGACTCCCTCCTTGACCGAACAGGAGAAATTGCTTTGTTGCACTTGTCTGATTCCCCCCAGCGGGGAGAGTCGTTATTTTCATGGATTATTTTTAGTTTCTAGTGTAGCTTACAAATTAAAGTTTTGCTTTGACCCTAAAGCCGATCGCCGATCGATTTTTTCAGCATCAGTTTTGGTGCCTCAAATGTTTCCGTTAGATAAATCGCGGGTTGAGCAAATAAGCAGGTCGCTATCATTAAACATAAAACTTTTAGGGGTTTCAAAAACCCAGTTTCTTAAAAAAAAAGGGGGTTTGTCTGTATAATGTTTTTTGAGAAGCTGCCGATCACTTTATATTTTGTTTACGCCGAAAGCAGGCGCTGCACTATGTGGACGAGTTGCTGAGGTTCAAAGGGTTTGCTGACGTAAGCATCGGCCCCTAAATCTGTTCCCCAAGCTTTATCAATCTCGGTGTTTTTATGAGTACAAAATACTACGGGCAATTTTGCAGTTGCGCGATCGCCCCGCAATTCTCTGATCACTTCAAACCCGTTCATTCGTGGCATCACTACATCTAAAACGACCAAAGCCGGAGGGGTTCTGCGGATCATGGCGATCGCCTCTTCGCCGTCGCCTGCCCGGATCACATCCAATCCGGCATCTTGAAGAATTCGGCAGATGATTTCTAGTTCGCTCTTAACGTCGTCCACTACTAAAATTTTTGACATAATTCCACACTTCCTTGCTCTTATTGACAGCGGACTACGTTTATTCAGAAGCTGGCGCGATCGGCGGCGATGGGACTAGACCGCTTTACGGACAAATTAATGTACTTCCAAATACAATATAGCCGATCGTATGGCTGAAGGTTGGCGGTCAGCGACAAAAAGCGATAAAAATTTACTTTACTAACTAAATTGCTCTGAATAAATTAATCGGCAATTAGTAATTGATTCGTGGTAATTCGCTGTTTTGAAACCAACAGATATCAGGACAAAGATCGATGACCAGACCAAAGCCGGATTTTCTACGTATTTTTTTAGCTTTATTCCCAATAAGCTAGTCTAATGCAGTGCCTAAATGATGTTAGATAAATTATTTAATTAGCGGTATTGACAGCGATTTAAAAGGATCTATAGCGGTGTTAATACTGGCCTTAAAAGAAGGTTTTTTCCGTTTAAATACAGCACAATATTGCTTAGCAATCGCTATTATTTAATTAATGAGACAAGTCAAATTTTAGGATTGTAACAATGACATTTAAATGATTGTATTGTGTGTGATTTATAATTGGGGCGCAAATTCAATGGATCGCGCGGCAGTCCCATTTTAGCCAGTAGAGGAGTGTTGGGTTCACCAAAATTGCTACCAGCAGGCGATCGCCATCCTTGAGCTTGATTGTGGGTTCAGCCGCAAAGACTGCTGCAAGATGCGGTCAATCGATTTTAGATTTTAGATTTTAGACTTTAGAATTGAAGAAGCGCTCCCACTGATAAATCCGGGGGCTGGTGATGAGCAGTCGGAGTTTTTTTCTCTCTTCACGGATGAATCCGGCGGCCCCGGACGAAATTGCTTGATTGTCAAATTAGCCGCTGAGAGAGAGACGGCGATCGGCTATAATAAAGGGCTAGAGGAAAAGAACACCGAAAATCCGAAAATATGGTTGCCATCCAAAGAAATCTCAACATTGCCGCGCTAGAAGCAGAATACAGTCAAAAAACACCGCGAGACATTCTCAAATTTGCCCTAGAAAATTTTGACAATATCTCCATTTCTTTCAGCGGGGCTGAAGATGTAGTTCTGATCGATCTTGCCTCAAAAATCACCAAGAATTTCCGCGTTTTCACCCTAGACACCGGACGATTGCACTCAGAAACTTATCAGTTTTTGGATCAAGTCAGAAAACATTACGGCATTAAATTAGAAGTAATGTTTCCCGATGCAGCAGAAGTACAAGCCCTAGTAGAAGAAAAGGGATTGTTTAGTTTTTACCAAGACGGTCACAAAGAATGCTGTGGCGTGCGGAAAGTCAAGCCGCTGCGCCGCAAATTGAATACTCTCGATGCTTGGATTACCGGTCAGCGCAAAGACCAAAGTCCCAGTACCCGCAACGGTATTCCGGTTATTGAAGTTGACACTGCATTCTCAACTCCTGATCATGAATTAATTAAATTCAATCCCTTAGCAAACTGGTCTTCGGCAGAGGTTTGGGAATACATTCGCGCTTTGGATGTGCCTTACAACAAGTTGCACGAACGCGGTTTTGTAAGTATTGGTTGCGAACCTTGTACCAAGCCGATTTTGCCGAACCAACACGAACGCGAAGGTCGCTGGTGGTGGGAAGAAGCGACCGTAAAAGAATGCGGTTTGCACGCTGGTAACGCACAAACATAGTAAATCACTCAAGGAGTAAGGTGCGCTAGGCTCACCAAACAAATAGTAGGGTGCGCTAGGCGCACCTTACCCAAGAATAAAGGCACTTCACATAAATTCTAGCCGAAGAATTCGCAATTAAAATAAACACAAATTAAGCTGAGCTTGCCCTTGAAATTTGATATAATGATCGACATTCCGAATAAATGCTAGCGGAATAATTCGCAATTAAAATAAACACAAACTAAGCTGAGCTTGCCCTTAAACTTGGATAGAATGATCAATATTCAGAAAAGTTTTTAAAGTAGGTACTATATGCTCGCGTCAACTAGCGAATTGCTGAACACGGCTTTGAGAAATGGTTATGCGATCGGCGCTTTTAACGTCTATAACCTCGAAGGAGTAACAGCCGTCATCAAAGCGGCAGAAGCGCTGCACAGTCCTGCTATACTGCAAATTCATCCCAGTGCCCTCCAATACGGAAAATCGCCTTTAGTCGCGCTGTGCATCAAAGCGGCCCACAAATCTTTAATGCCGATCGCAGTACACTTAGATCACAGCACCTCAGAAAAAGAAATTCACCTCGGCTTAGCCGCCGGCATCAAATCCATTATGGCAGACAGTTCTTTTTTGCCATACGAACAAAACTTAATATTTAGCCGAGAAATGACTAAATTAGCCCATGCTAACGGTGCGGCAGTTGAAGCAGAAATCGGCAGAATTAGTGGCAGGGAAGACGGTTTGACAATCGATGAGAAAGCTGCAAAAATGACCGATCCAGCGGCAGCAGTAGAGTTTATCAAAGAAACTAATGTGGATTTTTTAGCCGTAACAATTGGTAACGTTCACGGCAAATATTTAAGCGAACCAAAACTAGATTTTCCGCGTCTGGCAAAAATCAGGGCTGCTGTTTCAGTGCCGTTAGTGATGCACGGTGCTAGCGGTTTGCCGGGATCAATGATTCATGAGTGTATTAAATTCGGAGTATCGAAATTTAATGTGAATACAGAAGTTCGCGAAGCTTATATGGACGTGTTAAGAAGTAGCATTTCTTTGTCAGAGCCGGATTTGTTGGAAATAATGGAAAAAGCTATCAATGCCATGCGATGGGTCATTTCTGACAAACTGCAACTTTTCGGTTCTGTCGGTCAAGCTTATTTGCATCAATCTCCCTACGCGGATGACTTGACCGCAAAGATTACCAGCAACAAACAAACAAGCCACAACCAATCAAGTTTTGATCAAATGTTAAAGCCTGTGTATAGTGAGGCCTTCAGTCTTATGGTGAAGTAAAAAAAACTAAAGTCCTGACTGCGAACCAGTTTTTAGTCAGGACTTCAGTTTTCTCTAACCATTTAAAAATCGATCGGGATCTATGCCAGATTCCCGCAGTCGCCGAATTAAAGATTGCAATTGAGCTTCCGCTGACTCGGCCCGCTGCCGTTGCTGTTCCGCTTCAGTCAGAATCCAATTGCCATAAACATCATACCAGCGCAACCACAGTCGATCTATTCCCTGAAACTCTCCTTGCCACAAACCCAAGCCCAAACTTAGGTCAGGAATCCACACTCGCGACTCGGGCAATTCTAATTCTTGATAGTGTCCGCCCTTCAATTCAAACACTCGCAATTTGTTAGTATAGCGGCTGAAAACGGCATAAATAGGAACCCGCAAAATTTGCTCGTAAACCTCCCATTTTCTCGGCGGTTCCTCCTTCGTCTCGGCCTCTAAAACTTGCCCGTTATCCGTAGTGCTTCCCGACTGAGGTGGCAACTTTTCCTCATCGGTATTTTCGCCTAAATCTTCTTTTTCCGTTCCCGGCGAAAGGAGTTCTACAATTACAAAAGGATTCACGCCTTCCTGCCAAGTAACATAACTCATCCGCAGTTCGGATCGATCGTAAAGTCGGGGAACTCCCACAACTCCAAACCAATCCGGCTCCTTGTGCCACAGAGTGTGATGCACGTCATAATAAAGGTTCATGTCGGTGCCGCTAAATATCTCAGAAGCTGGATAATTCCGAGGTCGAAACGTCAGGCTCAACAACTGCGGCTGCAAATCGTGAAATTCGTCAGGCAAACCAGGTTCCTCCGGGTCTTCGCTGGGTAAATCGTACATCGTCGGCAGCGTTTCTCTGGGCGATCGCGGCGGATCGGTTTGCGGCACAGGATATTTAAAAGGAAACATATAATATTGAGAAATGACTGCATTTATGCTAACATCATTTTTATACTTGCCAGACGATCGCCAACACCCTGTAAAACGTTGATTTCAACCTTTTCTTCCTCTCTTTTGTGAAGTCAATCTCACCTCTCAAATCTAAAATCGACTGATCCGAAATTCTGCACTATGATCGACATTCCTCAACTGATTGCTCAAGAACTTTCCATTAATCTGTCTCAAGTCAATAATGCTCTGGAACTTTTCGCAGAGGGAGCAACAATTCCGTTTATTGCCCGCTACCGCAAAGAACGCACGGATTTGCTGAATGAAATTCAGTTACGGGATATCTCCGATCGCTTCACCTATTTGACGGAAATTGAAGAGCGCAAAAAGTCGATTTTAGAGACGATTAGCTCTCAGGGTAAACTCACTGAAGAACTGCAAGCTAAAATCGAATCGTGTTTGCAAAAAAACGAACTAGAAGACCTTTATCTGCCTTACAAACCCAAGCGGCGGACGCGAGCCACAATTGCTAGGGAAAAAGGTTTGGAACCGCTGGCGAATTTTATCAAATGTCTGAACTTACCGACGGCTAAACCAGCAGATTTTGAGGCGGAAGCAGCTAAATACATTTCGGAAGAAAAGGGAGTTAAAACAGCAGAAGAAGCTCTCAAAGGTGCTGCGGATATTTTGGCGGAAGCGGTTTCGGAAAAAGCCGAATTGCGGGCTTATTTGCGAGAGTTTTTGATGAAAACAGGAGTTTTTGTCTCGAAAATTAAAGAGGATTTCCCGGAAGGAAGCACTAAATTTGAAATGTACCGCAATTATCAAGTTGCAGCGAGAAGCGTTCAGTCGCACAATATGTTAGCGCTGTTTCGCGGGGAAACGGAAGGAGTCTTAGATTTGGAACTGGCTTTTGATGAATCCGCAGTGATGGCTTATTTGGAAGGTCAGGAAATTAGAACTAGGATACCGGAAGTTAAAGAGTTTTATCGATCGACTTTGAAGGATGCCTTCAACCGACTGATGAAGACTTCGTTAATTACAGAAGTGCGATCGCACAACAAAGCCGTCGCTGATATCGAGTCGATCGCCACTTTTGAAACCAACCTCCGCGAGTTGCTGCTGTCGGCGCCGGCGGGAATGAAACCGACACTGGCGATCGATCCGGGATTTCGCACGGGGTGCAAAGTTTCCGCCCTCGATGAAACCGGGCAATTTTTAGAATATCAAGCAATTTTCCCCCACCAAGCGGCCGCTCAGCGACAACAAGCTGGTAAAATTGTCAAGCATTTAATTGAAAAATATAAAATTGAATTAATCGCGATCGGCAACGGTACAGCTTCCCGCGAAACAGACGAATTTGTTTCGGAAGTTTTGGCCCAAATGGACAGGAAACCGATTAAAGTCATGGTGAATGAATCCGGTGCATCGATTTATTCAGCCAGCGATGTGGCGATCGCCGAATTTCCCGACCTCGACATCACCGTCCGCGGCGCAGTCAGCATCGGGCGGCGCTTGCAAGACCCCCTCGCCGAACTCGTGAAAATCGACCCGAAATCAATAGGAGTCGGTCAATACCAGCACGACGTTGACCAAAAACTGCTCAAAAAGAAACTCGACGAAACAGTCGAAAGCTGCGTTAATTATGTCGGAGTTGACTTAAACACAGCCTCGAAAGAACTGCTGACATTTGTGTCAGGAATGACGGCAACAGTTGCCAAAAATATCGTTAATTACCGCAACGAAAACGGCGCATTTAAAAATCGCCGCCAACTCCTGAAAGTTCCCAAACTTGGGCCAAAAGCTTTTGAACAAGCAGCCGGATTTCTCCGCATTCGCGGCGGCGAAAACCCCCTGGACAATACCGCAGTTCATCCCGAAAGTTATCCTGTCGTGCAGGCGATCGCCAAGGATTTAGACTTGCCGCTGACAGGAATAACACAAATATCGGAAAAAATCAAGACTGTAAATATCAAGAAATATGTCACAGAGAAAGTCGGAGAACCAACACTCAGAGACATTATTTCCGAACTAGAAAAACCGGGAAGAGACCCGCGAGCCGAGTTTAAATATGCCACTTTCCAAGCAGGAATCAAAGAAATCTCCGACTTACAAGTTGGGATGGAATTAGAAGGCATAATCACGAATGTAGCTAACTTTGGAGCCTTTGTTGATGTGGGAGTGCACCAAGATGGTTTGGTTCACGTTTCTCAATTAGCCGATCGATTCGTAGATGACCCCAACCAGATTGTTAAAGTCGGACAAGTTGTGAAAGTGCGGGTTTTGGAGGTGAATGAGAAATTAAAGCGGGTTAGTTTGACAATGAAGCTGCAAGAAAAACCGCAACCGCAAAATGGCAATAGCGCCAGGCTTCCGGCCCCGCGCCGACGTTGAAACTTTGGGGAAAGGTGAAAAAGGGCGATGGCGTCCCGCCCTCGCCCGTGCTACGGCTATAATTGTGTAATCCTCACCAACCTCCAAATTATATGGTTGCAAGTAAAAGTGACACCTACGTCTCCCCCGAAGATTATTTAGCAGGCGAGAAAGTCAGTCCGATCAAACACGAGTACAGGCAAGGTGAAATCTATGCAATGGCAGGGACCAGCAAAGCTCACGCCATCATTAGTCTCAATGCAGCAATTTTGCTGAGAAATCATCTTCGGGGAAGTGGCTGCATACCTTACGTAGCAGACATAAAAGTTCGGATTGAGGCAGCAGGTTGTTATTACTATCCCGATGTAGCGGTGACTTGCGATGAACGGGACAGAAATACTGCTGAAGATTTCATTATCTACCCGCACTTAATTGTGGAAGTTTTATCGCCGACAACAGCGGCTTTTGACAGAGGTGAAAAGTTTGCTGATTACCGCACTTCTGAAAGTTTGCAAGAGTATGTGTTAATCAATCAAGAAAAAGTTAGTGTAGAGTGTTTTCGCCGGAATGCAGAGGGTTTGTGGGTGCTTTATCCTTACACTCAAGGACAAGAAGTTCAGTTTGCTAGCGTTAATTTTAGCTGTGCGATCGAGACATTGTATGAAGATGCGATCGAGATTGGTTGATTTTAATTACTCCTGAATCACTGATATTGATATGATTGAACCGCGAAGACGCTAAGGACGCGAAGGAAGAGAAAAGAAGAAGAAGCTGGTAATTGCTATTTTTTCTTGCTGGCTTTCCAAGTGCCACCGTAGAAGTAAAAAGGATTGTTTTTACTTACCGATTCCCAACATTTAAGACACAAAAAAAACCACTGCCCCGACTCGTCATACCGGGCGCGGTAGAGAGTCGGGGCAGATTGGGAACACCGATCGCAATATTTGATTCTGATTGCCCTGGCCATTGTTACTCAGTTTTAAACAATAACGGATTCTTGAGGACGGGCGAATATCATGCGGCCGGCGCTTGTTTGCAGGGCGCTGGTGACTACGACTCTGGCTTCGCCGCCGACATAGCTGCTTCCTGCTTCTACGACAACCATTGTGCCGTCATCCAAGTAACCGATTCCCTGAGAGGGTTCTTTGCCTTCTTTGCGGATTTTTAGTTCGATCGTATCTCCCGGCAAATAAGTCGGGCGCACCGCATGAGTCAAATCGTTGATATTCAAAACCGGCAGTTTTTGGACGGTAGCTACTTTTGATAAGTTGTAATCGTTGGTGAGCAAAATGCCGTCGATATCTAAAGCAAATCGGACTAATTTCGCATCGACTGTGGCAATATCTTCGTAGTCAGCCGAGTGAATTTGAATCCGTTCTGGATATGTTTCTTTGATGCGGTTGAGTACATCTAAGCCGCGGCGTCCGCGCACTCGCTTTTGATCGTTGGCGGAATCAGCTACCAGTTGCAGTTCTTGGAGCACGAATTGCGGCACGATAATTTGACCTTCGAGGAAACCAGTTTCTAGCAAGTTTTCAATTCGGCCGTCAATAATGCAGCTAGTATCGACAACTTTGGCAGTTGCTGGTTTGAAAGTACCTTCGGCTACCAACACCGTGTCAAAGCTTTTGGGGTTGATCAGCCGCAAGAAAGCGCGGCCGTGGGTGTCGGTCAAACTGACGCCTGTGAAGCCGAACATGACGCTACCCAAGACTGCGACTAAAGGTTTGATGAAGCCGAACTCGCGGGGAATTGGCAGCAGGAACAGCGGAGCCAGCATTAAGTTCGCTACTAGCAGTCCGATGATTAAGCCGATCGCCCGCGTCAGCAGCATCTCGACTGGCATATCGCGGACTTGTTTTTCCAAGCGCCGATAGGTTGTTTGAGCCACTAATCCCATCACGAAGCCGATTAATGCTCCAAAGGAACCTAGTACAGAACTTAAACCTTGTATATTTGTAACTTGCTCCAGCAGCTCGATCGGCAGGAGTTCGACTCCGTAATAGCCGATGCCTCCGCCTGCGATTATGAATGAGATTATTATGATTGCGTCTAGCATTAGTTCTAGGTTAATGAATTTATTCACATTATATCTTTGCAGTGCTGATACTTGTTTTCATGCTTTGGTCGGATATCGCCATATTTACTCAGGGACTTTCATAAACTTATATTTCGCGGTTGTACCCTTTGGGGGATGTGCCAGCGAGTCGCTCGGAATTTACCACGCCCCGCCGAAAGCAGGCACGAGGTGCGAATAGACCGCGCTGCGGGCTGTTGGGGAATTGTGGTCGATCAAAATCGTACGAGGTTAAATTATAAAGAGCCGTAGCACGGGCGAGGGCGGGACGGCATCGTTCGCAGCGCTTTTTTGCTAAGAAAATGTCATAATATACATAATTATTCATGATTGTTTAATTAAAACTTTAGATTTGAAGTTGCGCTTTCGGCTTGAAATGTAATGAACCCTACCACAGATTATTTAACATTTGAATTAAAAAAAAGTGTGCAAGCGACAAATTCCGGCATTCCCACTTCAGCTTACCTGCACATACCTTTTTGTCGCCGCCGCTGTTACTACTGCGATTTTCCGGTTTTTGTGGTGGGCGATCGCAAAAATGGCGAGAATTCCGGCACCATAGTCCAATACGTTGCTGTACTGTGTCAAGAAATTCAAGAAACTAAAAATTTAGGCGCATCTCTCAAAACAGTTTTTTTTGGTGGCGGCACGCCTTCACTGCTTTCTGTCAGTCAGTTGAGCAATATTTTAGAGACTCTCGACGGCCAATTTGGGATTGCTGCTGAGGCGGAAATTTCTATAGAAATAGACCCTGGTACGTTTACTTTAGAACAATTGCGGGGATATGCAGCGGCGGGAGTAAATCGAGTGAGTTTGGGAGTGCAAGCTTTTCAGGATGAATTGCTGCAAGCTTGCGGACGATCGCACTCGGTCGCTGATATTTTTGAAGCAGTGGAAATAGTGCGATCGGCTGGTATTGTCAATTTCAGTTTAGACCTAATTTCGGGACTGCCACACCAAACTTTAGAACAGTGGGAAGCTTCCCTGAAATCTGCAGTGGAAATTAGCCCGACTCACCTGTCGAGTTACGACTTAATTGTTGAGCAGGGAACTGCTTTCGGGCGCTACTTTGAAGCAGGCGCGCAGCCGCTACCAGCAGATGACACCGCTGCTCAAATGTACCGTTTAGCGCGGGAAATTCTGACCGGTGCTGGATACGAACATTACGAAATTTCTAATTACGCTCGATCGGGCTATCAGTGCCGCCACAACCGCGTTTATTGGGAAAATCGCCCTTATTACGGTTTGGGAATGGGGGCGGCGAGTTACGTGGAAGGCCGGAGGTTGACAAGGCCTCGCAAAACTCAAGAATATTATCAGTGGGTGCGATCGATCTCTGGCCTAAATTCCCCTGCTACTCCTCAAATTGGAGTGGAAACCCAGCCAGATATTTACCCAGCAATTGAGCCAAATTTTCAAGTTTCAGAAAATGACATTTTGTTAGAAACGCTGATGCTAGGTTTGCGTTTAGCAGAAGGAGTTAGCCTGTCGGCGCTGACTCAAAAGTTTACTCAGCAAACGGTTGATAAAATTTGGCGTTGTTTGCAGCCCTACTGGCGACAAGGATGGGTGGAAATTGGGCGATCGGATGGATCGATCTCAACTTTAGGCGAGGGCGCGAAACTGCCACTTTCTGGCAATTTGAGGTTGAGCGATCCCGAAGGCTTTTTATTTTCTAATACAATTTTAGCCGATTTGTTCAGCCAGTTAGGCGAGGATAATTAGCTCTGTCTGAGGAAGTATATCCCCAGCAAGCGCGATCGACCCTAAAGCCGGGGCCGCCAATGCGAGCGGAAGGAAATTTAATTGCTCCCTAGCTTGATCATCTCAAAAATAATATATTTTATATCGATCCCTAAACAAAACTTAAAGGCGAACTAAGCCTTGAGATAGAGGCCACGACTGCACTCCAGCCGTCATACTTAAGACTGAACATTTAAAAAGTAATTTAATGAACACTTTAACTATCGATCGCAACAAAACCCAAAACCAGCCCTGCGTTGTAATTAGCGAGCGCGGATGCAATCCGGCTTCCAAGTGTAATTTTTGTGGTCACTACCAACAGGCAAGAGGTTCTGTCGGTCACTGTCAATTGTTGAACGCACCTGTTAAGGGAGGATGGAAATCTTGCACTTTAGCAATGCCGGCTTTTGCACCTTCTTGGGAATACGTGGAAGGCGCTGATGTTTCCCAGGCGAAATTTATTAATTAACCCAAATAATGTAAAAAAAATGTGTTTTAACGGGTAATATGCTATATTAAGTTTAGGCTTGTAGCCGATCGCTCGCACAATTGCACAAACAAGTTAAAAAAATGAATTTGACACTAAATCAGGTACTTTCCGAAGGTCATACGCGCATTTTGTGTTGGTATCTTAATAATACTAGCAAAGTGCAAATCGCTCGCATTACAAATATTCCTAATTGGTATTTTGAGCGGACAGTGTTTCCGGGGGAACGTTTTTTGTTTGAAGCGCTGCCGGAAGCTCAGTTAGAAGTTTGTAGGAGTGCGGAGACGGGTGCGATTGTGTGCGAGCGAATTTTGTGCGATCGGCTGCGAGTTGAAGAATTAAGCACGGCTGATTAAAGATAATTCCTTAGACTTACCAACGAGAGGTAGAAACCCGGTTTTTTTTCATAAACCGGGTTTCTCTTTATGATTATTTGTATGATGATAAAAACTCCGTGATTCTCGCCACCCCATGCGTCAGCCCTAAAACTGTCGCAAATGTTAATCTAAGCTAAATTATAAAAAATCCACCACTCTTCAATCCTAAAACCCGATGTCCCTCACCGAACAAATCCTCTCCCAACTACCAGGAGACGCCCTCGGAGGCCTGAGAAAAGTCGATCGACTCTGGGAAAACCTCAAACAAAACACCGCACCAGCAGCCCAAGCAGTCCAACACAGCCAACAACCCCTCGAAACCCTCGACTTCGACATAGTTATCAGCGGCGGAACCCTAGGAATATTAATCGGTACAGCCTTAGCCGTGCGGGGTTGGCGAGTAGCCCTGCTTGAACGCGGCACCCTGCGAGGACGCGATCAAGAATGGAACATTTCTCGCAAAGAATTAGACGCATTCTTAGAACTAAATTTGCTATCTGTTGAAGAGATAGAAAAAGCCATAGCTACCGAATATAACCCAGCCCGCATCAGCTTTGCCAACACCCCCGACATTTGGGTGCGCGACGTACTCAACATCGGAATAGACCCAGTTTACCTCCTAGAAACCCTCAAGCAGCGATTCCTCCAATCAGGAGGAAAACTATTTGAAAACACCCCCTTTAAAATTGCCACAATTCACCCAGATGGAGTCCTTGTTGAATCGGAAAAGACCGATTTACAACTTGCTAAAAATTTATTTAAAACCCGATTATTATTAGACGCAATGGGGCATTTTTCGCCCATTGTCCGCCAAGCAAGACAAGGCAAAAAACCCGACGCCGTATGTTTAGTAGTCGGCAGTTGCGCTCAAGGATTTCCCCAAAACGACACCGGCGACATATTTGCATCCTTCACCCCAATGCAAAATCAGTGCCAATATTTTTGGGAAGCATTTCCAGCCAGAGACGGCCGCACCACCTACTTATTTACCTACATAGACGCCGACACAGAAAGATTCAGTTTAGAAACATTATTTGAAGAGTATTTGCGCTTGCTTCCCCAATATCAAAACGTCGAACTCGAACAGTTAAAATTCCAAAGAGCACTCTACGGATTCTTCCCCTGCTATCGCCAAAGCCCTCTAAAAACGCCTTGGAATCGCATACTCCCAGTCGGAGACAGCAGCGGTAGCCAATCTCCCCTCAGCTTCGGCGGTTTCGGCGCAATGGTGCGCCACCTCAAACGCTTGACTCTAGGAATTGAGGAAGCTTTGACAAGCGATAGTCTCAACAAAAATTCCCTGGCACTTTTGCAACCCTACCAGCCGAATCTATCAGTTACCTGGTTGTTTCAGCGTTCGATGAGTGCTGCGATAAATCAAAAAATAGACCCAAATCAAATCAATCAACTTTTGGCTGCCGTATTTCAGGTAATGGAAGAGTTGGGAGAACCGGTACTCAAACCGTTTCTTCAAGATATCGTGCTGTTTCCGGCTTTGTCACAAACTCTGTTTAAAACAGCAATTAGCCATCCCGGATTAGTTATGAAAATTATCCCGCAGGTGGGAATAGCTAATTTGCTCGATTGGATGGTTCATTATGTAAATTTAGGAATTTATACGGGATTGCAGCCTTTGGGGAAAGCCGTAGAACCGCAGGTGAAAAATTTAGCGCCGGAGCAGCAATACTATTTTCACCGATTAGTTGAAGCGTGGCAATATGGCGCTGGAGGCGATTATTAAGTGAACAGGCTCTCCGGCTTGTTGCACAAGAAAATTACTCGTTACCAGGCTCCAGCCTGGTAACCAGTTAATTGATATATTAGTTTATGAAGGAGCTATAACTGCTAAAGCTTGGGGAATGACTCGGAATTTTGCAGGGGTGTAAGTTGTGATTTCACCGTCAGTATTAATCGGACGGCGTTTGCTAGTATTAACCTCAAATTCTTGAGCTTGCAATGTGCGAACGTTATGCCGACTGGTATGATTTCCTTGCTTCATAGCCGGCAGCAAAGCAATGATTTCCCACCAGTGTTTTGTTTCCAAACTGTACAAATCCAGTCGCTTGTCGTCGATTGTGGCATCCTCGGCAACTGTCATGCCGCCGCCGTAATAGCGGCCGTTGCCAATGGCTATTTGAATAGTTTTAACATTAAAAAATTGGTTGTTTACCTTAATTTCTGCTCGGAACGGTCGCGCTGACAAAATTGTCTGCAAAGCAGTAAAAGCATAAGCTAAAATTCCCCAGCGCTGCTTCACATTTTTAGTCAGTCGCTGGGTAATTTGCACGCTCAATCCCAAACTCGCCACATTAAAAAAATGCTGGCCGTTCACCCAACCTAAGTCTATTAGCCGAACTTTACCGCTGGCAATTACTTGACAAGCTGCGGATAAATCTGTAGGAATTTTTAGAGTGCGGGCTAGGTCGTTAGCAGTTCCCATCGGCAAAATACCCAAGGGTAACTTGGTGTCTATCAAACCTTCTATGGCGGCGTTGAGAGTGCCGTCGCCGCCGCCGATTATTACTAATTCGACTTGATTTTGGTAGCGCCGAATTGTTTCGGGAAGTTCGCTGGCGTGGTCGGTAGATTCTATAATTAACTCAAAACCCAGTGCTTCTAATTCTACAGTGGCTTGAGATAATAGCTTTTGCCCTTTTCGGGAGTGCTGGTTTACTAAAAGTAGAGCTTTCTTCATTTGTTAATTTTTTATTGGGAATATGGAATATTTTAAATTACAAAAAGTATAGATCGATCGCTTAACTACATGAAATTAATGCTTTAGTTCGATTTAACCGGTTATGATGGATTGACAAAAATGTCAAAAGATGGATAATTGTAGCAAAAGATTCCTAAAAAGTACCTCCGGTCTGGGCTAGCAGCAAACAATCTCGCTTCTAGATCGAAGCAAAACTAAAATTATGTATAATTTTTTAGAACAAGCGCAAGTCGCTGCCGATCGCCAAAACTGGCCTGGGTTAGTCGAATGCTTGCAGCAAGTGACAGCCAAGGGCACCAAGCCGCAGGAACAAGACATTTTAGATCGAGCTGTCAGTTTAGCAATACAAGCCTTAGAATGGGGCGATTTTCAAGACCGTTGGGAAATTGCTAAAGTAATGCCCCATCTGGGAAATGGCGTGATCGCACCTTTAATTGCCGTACTCGAAGACGAAGACGCAGACACGGAGCCCCGGTGGTTCGCCGCCCGCATTCTCGGAAAGTTCGATCGCCCGGAAGTGATTCAAGCTTTAGTAGAATTAGTCAAAAATTCCGACGAAGAATTGAGCCAAATCGCCGCCGAAACCCTAGGGAATTTCGGCCCGACAGCCATAGAATCCCTCGCAACTCTCCTACTCCAAGAAGACTCGCGACAGTTTGCCACAGCAGCACTCGCCCAAATTCGACGCACCGAAACCATCCCACCGCTGTTGAGCGTAGTCGGAGACTCTCAAGTTGCGGTGCGGGCGCACGCAATCGAGGCCCTGAGCAGCTTTCACGACTCCCGCATCCCGCCGGTACTGGTAGCAGCACTCAAAGATCCGGCGACAGCAGTCAGAAAAGAAGCCGTGCGAGCTCTCGGCGCGCGCGCCTATTTAGATGCAGAATTAGATTTAGTTAACTTGCTCAAACCTTTGCTTTCGGACATCCGATTAGAAGTTTGTCAGCAAGCGGCGATCGCGATCGGGCGAGTGAAAACCGATGCTGCAGCGGCTGCTTTATTTGAATTGCTGCGATCGCCCACAACTCCGGTTGAATTGCAAATCGAAACAGTGCGCGCCCTAAGCTGGATGGAAAATGCAACCGCTTTAGCATATTTGCATCAGATATTAATGGCGCCATTTAATAACAAAAATCCTACTGTTTATCAAGAGATAGTCACTGTTTTAGGGCGAGTAGAGAAGCCAGAATTAAAAGCTGTAGCTGCTGAAATTCTGATTGATTTGTTGAAAAGAAATCATCCTGCCGTGCAGGAGGCAGTTGGCAAAAACTCTTTAGCTTTAGGTTTAGGAAAATTAGGAGATATGAGAGGGCTAGATGCTCTGATTTTAATGTTGGGCGACGCAGACAGCAGCGTCAGGCTGCACTGCATGGCAGCGCTCAAACAGCTAGGTGCTGCCGAGGCGAGGCAAAAATTAGAAAACTTAGTTAAGCAAGAGAGTCTCGAAGCAAGATTGAAACAAGGAATTGCGATCGCCCTGCAAGAATGGCAAGAAAATTAATCAAAAGGCAGAATACCTAACTCCCCAAATTCTTGAAAAATTCATGAATAGAATAGCGATCGCATCTTTCTTCTTCCTGACCTCCGTTACATCCGTTAGAGAATCTGTTGCCGAACTTCCTTCGGCTATATCATCGATGTTCTTTGTGAATTTGGGCGATCGCACTTGTCACCCGCTCTAAATCTTCATCAGTTAAATTAGAACCCGAAGGCAAGCAAAGTCCGTACTCGAATAACTCTTCGGCCACCGCACCCCCCAAACATTCGCAATCTGCAAATACTGGCTGTAAGTGTAAAGGTTTCCAAACCGGACGCGCTTCTATTTTCTCTTGAGCAAGTGCTAAACGAACTTGTTCTCTATCTGCACCGAAAGCTGCCGGATCGATCGTTAAACAAGTCAGCCAGCGAGTAGCTTTTCCAAAGGCAGCTTCCGGCATAAATTCAATTCCCGGCAAGTTTCCTAAAGCTTGTTTGTAAAAGTCAAAATTGCGTCGTCTAGCTTCCACTCGCTCTTCCAAAACCCGTAATTGACCGCGACCAATTCCAGCCAAAATATTGCTGAGACGGTAATTGTAGCCAATTTCTGAATGTTGGTAATGAGGAGCGGGGTCACGGGCTTGTGTTGCCAAAAAACGAGCTTTTTCTACCAGTTTTTGGTCATCTGAAACTAACATTCCGCCGCCGGAAGTGGTGATAATTTTATTACCGTTGAATGAGAAAATGCCTATTTTACCAAAGCTTCCCGGAGAGCGATTTTTGTAGCTAGCCCCTAGAGATTCGGCTGCATCTTCTATGAGCGGAATTTCATAAGTATTGCAAGCTTCCAGAATGGGGTCGATATCGCAACTTTGACCGTAGAGGTGTACGATAACAACAGCTTTGGGTAATTTACCAATTTTGGCTCGTTTGTCAAGAGCTGATCGCAATAATTCGGGATTCATGTTCCAAGAAGTGCGATCGCTATCGATAAAAACTGGTTTGGCGCCAAGATAAGTAATCGGGCTAGCAGTTGCAATAAAAGTCAGAGTCGAGCAAAAAACCTCATCTCCCGAACCGACACCAATTAATTTTAGAGCCAAATGCAAAGCTGCGGTACCGGAACTAACAGCCGCTGCGTGTTTTGCGCCAACTATTTCGCAGAATTCTTGCTCGAAAGCATCCACATGGGGGCCAACGGGGGCGATCCAGTTGGTATCAAAGGCTTCTTTGACGAACTCTTGTTCGAGGCAACCCATGTGAGGTGTTGAGAGGAGAATTTGTTTTGTCATTTTACTCTCGTTTAGGAGAACGATAGGCTGGAAAAAAGTTTGACTTGAGGAGTTATTCAGGCTGAATGTTTAAAAAATTGAGCCGCCCTCCCACTAAATAATTATATTTTTCTTTGTGTCGTTTTAGTTTCTTCTAGATTGAGCAATCAGAGAAGCCAGGGGTTAAATCCCCTGGCTCATAGCTTAAGTCCTTTTTAGAAGACTCTCAAAAATCTTTAGTCTGTTTTAATAAACGAACCGCTACCGGATTTCAGTGCTAGTTTTGCGATCGTCAAGCAGACCTGTGAATTCTGGGGCTGTAGCATAGCCTTCTTGGTTAATTCCGTCTCTTTTCAAGACTTTCAATACTGTCAGAAACAGAATTTTTAAGTCAAACCACAAACTCCAATTATCGACATAGCAAACATCAAGTTTGAATTTAGCATCCCAGCTAATAGTATTGCGACCATTGACTTGAGCCCAACCAGTAATTCCAGGCATAACTTCGTGGCGGCGTGCTTGTTCTGGAGTATAGCGATCGAGGTATCTGACGAGTAAAGGACGAGGCCCGACAAAACTCATGTCACCTTTGATAACATTCCAGAGTTGAGGGAGTTCGTCCAGACTGGTTTTGCGAAGAAATTGACCGAGGGGTATGAGACGCTGTTCGTCGGGCAGCAAATTGCCATCAGCGTCGCAATCGCTTGTCATAGTGCGAAACTTGTAGAAATTGAAAACCCGACCGTTTTTACCGGGACGGGGTTGGCAGAAAAAGATTGGCCCGCCCATGCGGATGTAAATGGCGATCGCAACTATTAATATTACGGGAGAGAAAACCAAAAGGGCGATCGCTGCACATAATCTATCTAATACCCACTTAACCAATTGGCTGATTTTTTTGGGATTTACTAGCTTATTAAGTTGCGATATTTGTGAGTTTGATTTGAGCGGTAGTAATTCGTAAATACTCATGATTCTACACCCCAGCAGCAATTTACTGTACTTCCCTGATTTTTGCAGGCTCCGGGTTTATACGATAATGAATTCTGTCAAATTTACAGAAACTTTAAATAACTTCGGTGTTTCATGAAGCTTTTGTAAACCTATGGTTGGGACGATCGCTGACTTTTACATAAAATTTAAAAAACGTCGCTGTTTTATGAATTTTTTGTAACATTTTGAGGATGGGGACGCTCGCTGACTTTTCAAAAAAACGTTAATTATGGTTGCATACCTAGTTCTACAGTCAAAAGAATCTCTGGCCGCTATCGGGCGGAGTGCACGCTTAACGAGGTATGATTGAGCGTTGCGCGATCGTTTACCAGTGTCCAACCTGTAACATTATGTCCGGCTAATCCACCTTGACACGCTCGCGATCGTAGTTGTTCATAAAGTTACTCACTTTACTAGAATTTACTTCTTGCAAACAAAGTAAAGCATCCCTGCCATTAATTCATGTTTCAAGGATTCTATGTCATCACACATCTTACCTTTGCCAATTTGATAACTAGAACCAACGGAAATTATTTTAAACCCGACTTGTGTCAAGATTTGGTGAGCCTCTTGTACTTTATACCAATATGGGTAAGGCCCGCGATCGAGTAGCGCCAAAAAGTTATATTTTCCGCCCAGCTTAAGCCAAGGGATATATTGAATTGAGCGATTCGATCCAGATAACCTCCTCAACATACTTAAATATGCTAAATAAAATACAAACGGACTTTTGATTCTCGATTCAAAACTTAAAAATGAGAAGACTGCTGTCCCCCCATTTTTGAGAATCCGATAAGCCTCTGTCAAAGCTTTTAATCTTTTTTCCTCTTCCTCTATAAAACACACAATTTGCTGCAAGTAAGTTATCTGCTCGAAACCGGAATTTTCGTAACTTAAATCAGTTGCATCCTCTTCAAAAGAGATAATCTGACTTCGATCTCTCTGCTTTGCTTGTTCGATAAATTCAGGCACATAATCATAGCCGTAAAGCTCTTGAAAACCTAAATCTTTCATTTCCCACAGAATTCTTCCCGCTGCCGTGCCAGCTTCAACTGTTTTTTCATTTTTCTTCAAATACTTGACAATTAGATACTTTTCGTCTTCGGTGAGACTTTTTTTATCTGCCCACAGATCAAATTCGACTGTACTGTAAACTTCTTTGTTGTTGATGAGTGACATATACTTTTCAATTCCTATTCAAAAATCTGACCAACTTTCAATTTTATTTAACTTGATTTTGTGCAGCGATAAGCAGGAAAAAATTTTGTACTCAGTAGTTCTTCAACCTCCGCATTTAAAGACTTTGCCTGCAATTCAACCAGATGGCGATATTTTTCTTCATTTATAATTAAGCGCAGCGTCAGAAAGGTGTGCGTCTGCTTAGAAAAACCTGCTTTAAAATGATAGAGAGTATCCTTGCCACCTCCAACACCTCCCCCCAAATGAAAAACTTCATTGCCACGTTCTTTAGCCCAAAATCGAACATAATCGAACATCAGCTTGCTGGGTGCTTGTTTAAAAAACTCGTTTCTGGTTCCTCCCAAATGATATTGAATTATTCCACCACACTCGGTAAATATCCCTGAACAAGTAACTTTTTCCTCTAATTCTACTATACACAAGTGGACTTTTTCACCTAGTTTAGAGAAATGCGAAAAGTATTCATCATCAAAATAGTACGATCGCCCAGCCCCTAACCGATCCATTGTTTCATAGTAAATTGAAATAAACTCGCCGATCGACTCCTGAAAAGGAACCATTCTAGCAGTCATTCCCGAACGTTTCAACTTATTAATACTGGTGCGGTGTTCCGATCGAGTTTGACTCCATATTTCTGCTTCGGAGAGTTTCAAATTAACAGATACAGTTTCTCCATTAACGTTGCAAATATCGGGAGATAAAAAATCATTGAAGCCGCTGTTAAGTATCGGATGCAGCCGAAAAAATGCCGAACACACTCCCTTGGCACGCAATGCAGAGATTAGCTGATTGATTGCCCCATCTAAAAACTCTTTCGTACTAGCTGCCTTATCACTCAACAGAATTCCCGGATAACCATAAGGGGAGACTACATCAAAAACTTCTTGTGTTGCTAAGCTTTGGTCAAATATGTGATCGCACCGACGCAACAAATAAGGCAGAAAAAATATTTTGTCATCTTCCGCTATCAAAATAGCTTCTGCTACGGCGTTGTACCTAACAGACTCTAAATATAGATACTCAGGCAAATGATAAATATCGTGGCGAAGTTTTTGCAGAGTCTCTAACCACAAAGAGTCTGATAAACCAATTACTTGAATATTCATTTGCTGCTCTCCAAAATAATAATTAATCTCCTGTCCGGTTGAATTGCTAGGGATTTCCTACTGATGGCGAGACGCGATAAATCGCCGTCTCTACAAAAAGCTCTCATTCGTTATTATTCAGATGCAACCGGAAACGATATACAAGTTTTGCGTGTAGAAAGCGACACATCTATAACGTGGCCGAGTTGAGGAAATTCGTCTAAACGGGTTTTGCGAAGAAATTGACCGATCGCGGTGATTCGCTCTAAGTCGGGGAGAAGATTGCCCTTCGCGTCGCGATCGCTCGTCCGAAGTGCGAAACTTGTAGAATTGGAAAACTTCGCCGTTTTTGCCTGGCCGCGGTTGGGTAAAAACAATTGGGCTACCCATGCGAATGTAAATGGCGAGCGCCACTATTAGTATCGCGGGAGAGAAAACCAAAAGCGCGATCGCTGCCACTAACCTATCTAATACAAACTTAACTAATTTACTCAATTGGATGCTTGGTGATTGGTCATTATTCATGGTCTATTCTCTACTTTTAGTTATTGGCTAACAAATTTATCGGTGTCAATTGCGCCCTTTCAAAGGATAGTTTTTCTGTGGATATACCAGCGCATTAATCTTTATATCCTTGCTCAAGCATTATAACTTATAATATTTTCAATTTATTGGCATCTAGTTCTTCCTTAATAATTCTTATTTCCTCCAATATTTCCCGTGCGTTTTTGTATCGCTCTGAAACATTAGGTGTCATCAATTTATCGATTAAATTGCCAGACCGCTCGGAGACCCCATTGATAGCATATTTTCGCCAGGTTAAAACCTTATATTTTCCATCGTACATTGATTCATCTTTTGGTTCTTTACCTGTCAGCAAATAAACAAAAGTTCGCCCTAGCGAAAAAAAGTCTGATTGAGGCAAACAATAATTTCTGTTTTGTTCGGGAGGTGTATAACCGTCTGTTTCAGTCTTTGTAAATATGAAGGCGCTGATTACTTTCCTTATATAGGCATAAGTCTTGTAGATTAAATCTCTTTTGATTGCCCCAGCAAAGTCAATCAACACCAGCTTACCACTCTTCTCGATCATAATATTATTTGCTCTTACATCGCGATGTAAATATTTCCGCTGATGCACAAAATTTAGAATATTTACTATCTGCTCTAACCATTCAATGGCTTGTTTCTGGTCAATAGGTTGGTGTTGTTGCAGCCATTCCTTTAAAGTGCAACCCTCAATTTTTTCCATGACAACGCAATGCAAACTCTTGCCATTACTTACCGGGTGTTGAAAGTAACAATCGGCCTTGGGAATCGCCGGATGCTCCAAATTTTTTAATACCTCTACTTCTTGCCGAAAAAGCTGTATTATTCTTGGCTTATTGTTGTAACGTTGCTGCAAAACTTTCAAAATTTTGGGCGTACCATTATCATCGACCAGGTAGATCGAACTATAGCCCGGATCGCAAAAATCGCGAATTAATTTTGTTACCAAATAGCGATTTTGCAACACTAAATTGCACCCGCAACTTTGACAATATCGCTCTCTGGAATCTACCAGCAAATTTCGTTGGCTGCAGTCTGGGTTAAGGCAAATACTCATAGCTGATTCCGTCTTATGCTTCGGCTGGTTGTAATTAATTCGATAAAGCTTCACTATACAAATTTCCGTATAGCTCTAAGATATGGGGCACGTCATAATTAACCATAGCTTCTCGTCCGCGCTTGCCCATTTCTTGAGCTTCTTTGGGATGGTCTAAAATCCATGCCATTGCTTTGGCAATTTCCTTCACATCTCCCAATTTAACCAGCAGTCCATTGCCATCTTTTAATAAATCGCGGGTGCCCCGAATTTCTGTACCGATAACAGGTACTTCCATGCACAAAGATTCCATGACGCAATTAGGAAGCCCTTCTTGGCCGGAAGCAATCACAGTAGCTACAGAGGCACGCATCAAAACGGGAATATCTCGCCGCAATCCCAAAAAATGTACTTGCTTTTGAATTCCCAAATTAGATGCGAGTTGCTGCATTTCCTGCAAAATTTTACCATTTCCGGCAAAAGCTAAGTGAACTTGAGGTCGATCGAATTGAGCTAAGGCCTTTAAAATATCCCCAGGACGTTTGCGGGGAATAAATTCAGCCACCGATAAAAACAAAGAGTTTTCCGGCGCCAATCCCAACTCTTGACGTACTCGCATTATTTCAGCTTCGGAAATAGCATTGGGATTAAAGCGATCGAGATTTAATCCAGTTCCGGGAATATAATGGACTCGTTCAGCAGCGATCAAGCCATAGCGCTTGGCCGATGCTTCATCTTCCCGATTAACTACTACTAAATAGTCCGTCCAGGGGCCCGCAATCTTTTCCAGTCCTAAGAATATCGCATTTTTATGCAATGCGCCCCCCTCGTAGAAGTGAAAGCCTTGGGCTGTGTAAATTACCTTGACTTTTCCCTGTTTTCTCCAATCATTAAGAGCGTAGCGGGTAACAAAAGCAGCTACGGGCGTGGAAACATTTACTAAATCGTATTGCTGTTCCAAAAATGCCTGCCGAATTTGTCCCGGAGCCGTAATCAAATTTTTGGGATCGAGGGGATTGCGCGACCATTCAACATCCCAAACGCGATCGAAAAATTGTAGGTATTCCTTGCTAGTGGACAGCTCTTTCGCCATCGCATCTACTCGCCAACCTTGACTCCGTAAGTGCTTGGTCAAAGGCAGAAAAAAGTCAAGGGTATCGGGGATAGTAGTAACAATTAAAAGTTTGTTCATTTTTTTCCCCTCAAGCATGCTTCTGTTTGCTCTCGCACGTAGCGATAAAATACCAGTCGCTGCTGGCGGAGAACTTCATCTGTATACTCTTTGGCTTTCTCCAAGTTACGAGCTGACATCTGCGCCATGCGATCGGGATCTGTTACTACCTCCCGAATTTTACTCGCTAAGGCATTTACATTACCAGGCGACACCATATCCTCATCTGGCAGTAATTCGGGAATGCCACCGACGGTAGAGCCAATACAAGGCAAAGCTCTTGCCATTGCTTCTACCATTGCTCTGGGCAAGCCTTCTTGGTATGAGGGGAGAATGAAAAGGTCGGCGCGATCTAACTGGGCGCGTACTGCATCCCCAGATGGCAACTGACCGAGGAAAGAAACTCGCTTTCCCAAGCCCAATACTTTAACCTGTTCTTCCAATTCTGCTCTGTATTTGCCATCGCCAACCATAATTAATTCGATATTTACTCCTTCCTGCATACAGATTGCCACAGCTTCAATCAAAATATTGGGAGCTTTATATAGTTGGGCTAAGGAACCTACAAACAGTAGCGTCAAAGTTCCTGTTTCCCGACGCAGGGGACGGGGTGCAGCCACCAGCGAAGCTTCTAAAATTTCTACATCCGATACACCAACCGATAAGTTGGGACAAGGATATCGTTTTTGTAAAGCATCTTTTGTAACGTAGGCAGCAGCGCAGGCTTCTTGGCATTCACGTCGCAAACCTCGTGGAAACCACCAACGAAAAAGAGGGCGCAAGGGATGCTTGATGGAACCGGGCGCAAATACATCATAAGGGTCTGCCACAATTTCTACACCGTAGGGATGTCGGATTTTACACAACATCGGTTGGATGCAGGAAGCTATTTGGGAACTTAGGCGTAAAATTACGGCATCGTCTGGGCCGACAGCGTTTCTGGCCGCCTGTTTGACTTTTCGCGCCTTGCGGAGATACTGCCAAGGGCCGATGTAGTATGGAATGGGAGCAAAGGAAACTCCCTCGCCGTCTGCGCGTTGCCAATCTGAAGGCACGCGGGGTACATCGCGGGTACGGGCTACTACGCTGACGTGATCGAATACTTCTAAGTAGCGCGTCCAGAAGCTATAGGGAAAGGTTGTTTGCGTCCACACTTTTCCCTCTGGCGTGCGATCGAACCGATATTCAAGGGTTACAACAACTTTCATCTATCGACAGCCCCTACAATTAATTTACTAGAAACCTTCTATTTCTAATATAGAATCGATAAAAAAATATTATTTTTACAGAAAATTTAAATTTGGTAAATTTCTTCTCCCTAACCTAAAGTTTTTTGCGTAAATAAACTATAATTTATAACATAGCATCTACATTAAGGCAGATTGTTAAAAATTGTTACAAAAATAATTTTTCTTCATGTATCGCAACTGCGATCGCTCCTACTGGAAACAAAGGCTATGAAATATAAAATATCAAAAATCGTGCTACTTAAAACCTTGTTGCTTACGGTAGGATTAGGATTTATAGTAATTTTATCGTTGAGGGTTTTAAATAAACTTAACACTCAACGACAACCCGATGTAACTGCGGAAAATGGACAGCAGTCTATCCCTATTAGAAGCGAGATAGCGCTGGCGGCATCTGCACGAGCGTCCCAATCAAAAAGTAATGCTGATTTACAGCAATCGTCTCTAAATGTTAGAGTTACTGCCCCGATTCAATCTACCAGGTTGGCAAAACCTGTTACTGTTTCTGTCACTGTTTCTGTCAAAGACTTTGGAGCTATTGGCAACGGCATTGCAGATGACACCAGCGCTATTCAGAAAGCAATTGATGCCGTCGATCGCTCTGGGGGCGGAACATTATTTTTCCCAAAAGGAATTTATCAAGTTAGTATTAACCCTGCGACCTTACAAGCTATTACCATTCGACCAAAGGTAATTTTACGCGGGTCGGGACATCACAACAGCATTATTAAATTAGCCGATAGCCAAGGTAATTATAGCGCGATTTTAGCAGGGGAAAAACCCAAAACGGATCTTTCTGATTTTGCTATGTATAATATTGCCATTGATGGTAACGGCACTGCAAATCGAGTTAGATCCGAATCAGAGCTTGAAGACAACACAAAGCATAGATACGCGCTCCGTATTTTTGCAGGTAAAAGAATTCATATAGAAGGCTGTAGATTTAGCAACCTCAACAACGTTAATGGCATCACTATAAACGGCGAACTATTAGTATCTGATGTGACGATCGAAAATAACATTTTTGAATTAATAGGTGGAGGCAGCGTCGATTACGATCACTCAACAATTTACAGCCATGCCAAAAAAGTGAGGATATCTCATAATTATTTCTCTTCCAGGAATGGTGCGGGAACACCTGGAGCAAGGACGGCTATTGAGATTCACGGAGATGACCAAGTTGTTGATAATAACATAATTCATGGTTTTACAAATGGTATATATGTTACGGGTTTCGCCATCAGTTCCAACAATCAAACGATCACTCATAATATCATCAAAGAAGCTTACACGGGTATTGCAATATGGTCTTATTTTTACAAAACTAATACTACCAATCCAGCTATCGGCAATTGCACAATATCTCATAATCAAATTAGCCTAAATATTAATGATTGGCGCAAATTGGGGGGTGATACTAGGAGCGCGGGTATTTGGTTAGAGCCAAGATCCGACGCACCGATCGAAAACCTAAACATTCTGAACAATCAAATTTACTTTAGTAATTTCTCTGGGAAGGGTAGTGGTGGCGACAATCTGGCTAATGGCATAAAATTATGGAGATATAAATTTCCCAAGGTGGTAACTAAAAATCTCCGCATTTTGGGAAACACAATTGAAAACTCTCTAGGTGGAGGTATTTATATATCCATGCCGATCGTTGGCGGGGAAATCTCCCATAACACTATTCTAAATCCGGGTCGAAGTAGCGGTTCTTTTAATGACTATTACAGAGCGGCAATCATTGTTGACGGATTGTTCGAGCGGGTGAAAGTTAATGACAATTCTCTAGTTGATAATCAAACAGCAAACACCATGAAGGCCGGAATTATTTGGGAGAGTAATTGCGTGGCTAACTGTGAGGTTAAGAGAAACTCTTTGCAAGTAGCTAGCGGTGATACGCTGCAACTTTTTCGATCTAAATCTAGTAGCAACAATCACAACGTTAACTTCTTACCCTAAAAACATCAAACTATTGACAGCTTATGCGATCAATTTTTTGGATCGTAACCAGCCTAGCAAGCGCACGCTCCCATAGGGAATCTGAGAGTACCATACTAAAGAACGAATCTGAGAAATAGAATCAGAGCGGGCGTAAAACATGAAAAAAGAAAGGAAGCTGGCAACCATTGCCATTTTAGCTGGATTCTCCGATCGGGTTGCCCATAAAGTAAGTTTTCCTACCAGAAAACCAAGTACTCCCAAGGCAATGAGTCCTCCCGCCCAACCAAAATTGAGATAAGCTTCGGCAATAAAAGAAAACCCTAAGCTACCACCTCTGGCAGCAAAGCTGGGCTTAATTTGCCGGGTTAACCATTTACCGCAGGTGCCTCGCTCAATAGTCGGGTGAATTTTCCAAAACAAATTAGGAATCAGGGTAAGTAAGGCATAGAAGTAGTCAGCCCCCAAGTTGTAACCATGAACCTTGGGAACGAGTTCGAGGGTGTAAGCAACGGTGTTTATCGAACCTCCCATTTCAGAGATAATTTCTGCAACAGGATTATTCATAGAAGACAAGGTTTGCAAAAGCGAATCAGCAGATAAACGATCTTGACCAGCAGAATTTCTAGTAGCTCCAACCAAAGGCATAACAATGAATCCTAAAAAGCCACCCACCCCGAATAATAAAGTTTTAGGAATCGGGTAAATCATTTGATTCCATAGCCATGCAAAGGCAATCAATGGCATTACGGCTTGATTTCTTTGGCCTAAGAAAAACCTAGTTGCTACATAAACAACGATCACAGATGCAGATATAAATTGACTTTTGGGGAGCTTTTTACTGCCAGCAAGTATAAACAGAGCTGCTGGCACAAGAAAATCAGACAAGATTTGAGGTGCTGCACCAAAACTGGTAGCATCATCTTGCTGGTAAAGGCTAAAATAGCCACCCGATAAAACAATGCTAATAGTTTGTTGGATTACGAGCAAAGATGGCAAAAACGATATGCTAAAAAATGTCCATCCAACTTTAGAAGTATCCTTCCGAACACTTTCTAAGTCTTTTTTTTGCTTTGCTTTAACACCTATGACTTTTCCGTGAACAGCACTAATTAATCCTCCCAAATGAAATGATGATAAACCAAGGATCACAAAAAACAGGGTTTTGAGGAGGCTTTCTGATGTGAGTTCTCCATCTAAAATACCGTCCGGATTCATGTGAAAAACTTCTAACAGTGCCTGCCCGCCGTTAAATAATACCGCTGACAGAAAAAACAGCAGATAAGGGTTAAATAAGCTTTGTGTAACCAGATACCACGACCAATATGTCCAAATAGCGAGTGCCATGAACAAACAACAGGTAGGATAAATCAGCGACTCAGCTTCTAAACCCCATAAATCATACAGCAAGTTGAATAAATTCAAACTTGCCAAAATAAAACAATGAGCAGCAAGAACTAAAAGGCTAACTTTATCTGCTCTAATATTTTTGGCACGATTCATCGCAATAAGTTTTTGTTAGTGCTTTTACACTAAATGCTATATTAAATGGGCTGCTTTCTAGGATAGCTCGACTTTCTGCGCGGGTAAGGAGCGAGGCGGCATTTCTAGCTGCCAAAACCGCATCAGCCCACACGGAGGCTGGTTGGGACAGACTGATGCGTTGCACTAAAGGCTTAACTATATCTACCTCTTCTGTAATAACATCCGACAAAATAAAGGGCAACCCAGCGGATTGAGCTTCTATTCCTACTACTGGTAATCCCTCATGAAGGGATGGCAACATGAAAACATCCATTGCACCAAGCATCAGGCGGGGTACGTCTCGTCGGTTACCTGCCAAGATAATATGCTCGGTTAAACCCATGTCAATTGCTTTTTGCTCGATCTGCGGACGTAGGGAACCACTACCGATAGGTAACAGGCACATTTTAGGTTCTCGCTTGGCAATTTCCGCTGCTATTTCCAACAGAAATAGGTGGTTTTTTTGTTCTTCAAATCTACCTACGTGACCAACTACAAAAGCATCATCAGGTATACCTAATTCACCCCGTACTGACACTGGATCTAGCTGTTCTCCAAAGGGCGTTAGGTCGATGCCATAGTAGAGAATTTGCCAACGGGGATCGCTTTTCCAAGCAGGGCCAAACAGATCTGCGGCTGCTTTCTGGCTGCATCCGAGTCCTAAAGTAGCATACTTACCAATCCACCGTCGGGTTAAACTTAAATACAATTGTCGAGACCATTTCGCCTTTGCTTCAGATGAGGAAGTATCGTTATGGCTGTGGGCAATCCGGATGGGTACTCCTGCCTGCTTCGCCAAGCGAAGAACGTAACCGCTGAAGTAATGAACGTGACTGTGAACTATATTGTATGGGCCATAATCGCGGAGAATTTGTTTGAATTGAGGGCTGTATATCCACGGCTGGTGGATGTGAGGGCAACGGATAATTCGACTGCCAAGGGCGAGAACTTCATCGTCGTAAGCGCAGGGTTCGGTAGTGTGAACCAGAAAATCCATCTGGAAGCGATCGCGATCGATATGTCTGAGGACGTGCATGAGCCAAGTTTCGATCCCACCTTGGCTCATGCCTCCTACGACGTGGAGGATGCGTATTAAACCGCCATCGCTCAATTTAGCTTTATGATTCTGTCTTTGAATATCTACTGATTTGATGGAGTACATAGAAAATAATTCCCAAACTTAAAAATAGTTGCACGACTGACGCAATAATTAAGGCAAACGCTGCTCCTCGCAGTCCGTAAGCGGGAATTAACCACAAGCCCGTTGTCGCTGAAGCACCTGTTACTAAAGTAAACAAAGGCAATTGAATGCGGAAGCACCTAGCAGCTGTCAGAGCGGAACTTAGAAAAGAGCATCCGTAACCAATACCTGCGGCTATCATCAACCACACTAATATATCTGCCTGCTCGGCATATTCAGGTCTATAAATCAGAGCGAGAAGTTGCCTACCGACCACCATAGCCACTAGGACGACCGCCCCACCCAGCCCGAACCCAAATTGTACCAGCTTAAACAGAAGCTTGCGGAAAGCAGCGCTATCTCCCGCTGCGTAGTATTTTGCCAATCGCGGACTGGCTGAATGCCCTAGCGAACTTATGACCATTGTTCCTGCGACCATTAGGTAAGATATGGCACCAAAAATTCCCAGTTCTCGCTCGCCCAAATACCGCTCGATAAAGTAGCGAGGGATATTTGTATTGAGGGAAATCAGCATCATCACCAAACCTAGAGGAAGGGCAAGCCAAATCAGCTTAACTAGGGTTTTCCAATCCCAGCGCGGTTGGAGGGGATTTTTAATTACTACTGATGACTGAAGCGCCAGTTCTGGCAAATTCTCCCCTTCTAATAAAGGAGGAGATTTCAACAGTAATGCCCCACTACGAACGTCGAAAGTAAAGAGAAGAAAAGCCCAAGCAACAGTCAAACCGACTACACCCCCTAAAACAGTCCTCGTTGAGTAAACTCCTATACCCAACATGACCAGTGAAAGTGGCCCTTTAATCATTAGAGATATGGCAATGCGATCCATTCGTTCGTGGTTCTGGATCAGTCCGTAAAATACATCGCTGATTGACTCAAATCCTTTGGCTAAAGCCAACGTTAAAATAACCAGCGATGTCTCCCAGCGATATCCTGCTGCGATCGCAATCCCTGCCACAATCAAAATTCCCAAGAATATCCCGATCAATCTGAGTCCCAGATAGTCGCCGAAAAGATACTCGTGTTTAGCATCAGTTGCCTGGATTGATCGCAGTTGCAGATTTGTCAGCATGAATACCGGCGCTGTCACCGCCAGACCCAAGGTAAATTGACCCAGCATTTCAGGACGGCCCAATTTAGCAAGCACCACCAACATCCCCCACTGGGAAGCCGCATAAACAAGGTTGCCTGTGAAAGTCCATGAAAAATTACGGCGCAATGTTAGTGGTTTCAACTGTTGCATGAGTAACTAATTACCTGCTTGCTAATTGGTGAATTTCCCATCGTGTATTTTCCCTTTCAAAGTTATTCACAAATCCCCCATTAACTTTTAACAGCCATACCCCCAATCAAGTTTTCTACCTTATAGCCTTCTACAGGCTTCGAGAAAAAGTATCCCTGCCCGTAGACGCACTTCATGGATTTTAGCTGAGCTATTTGCCAGCTCGTTTCTACTCCTGTGGCAATCATGCCCATACCTAACTCTTGAGTTATGGCAATAATTTTGTGAAAAATTTCTAAGTTGGGGTTGCTAGCATCCAGCCCACTGACTAGAGAGCAATCTAGCTTCAAACTGTCGAATTTCCCATACTTCAGCCGCGTCAATTGGTAGAGCTGAGTTAATGATACATCACTAAGACCACAGTGGTCGATTTGTACTTCCACACCTAAAGTTTTAAGTTTGAGAAAAACAGACCCAGCCAACTCGGAATTTTCCGTCACAACATATTCAGGAATTTCTAACCTCAAACTCGGAGCATCGAGATTTGTTTCCTTCAATATTTTGGCAATCGTCTCGATTAAGTCAGCTTGGAAAAACTGTTTGCTAGTCAGATTCACGCTGACTGTTAAAGGAGAGTCAAGACGAAATTGCGACTGCCAAACCCCCATCTGGCTGCAAGCTTGCCGCAGCACCCACTCGCCAATAGGAACAATCAAGCCGGTTTCTTCTGCCGCTGGTAGGAATTCGTCTGGCCACAGCAAACCTCGATTCGGGTGCTGCCAGCGCAAAAGCGCTTCAAAACCACTAATTTGATTGGTTTCCAGGCAGACGATAGACTGATAGTGAATCCGAAACTCCTCATTTACAAGAGCCACCAGCAAATCATTCTCTAACTGAATAGATGCTGCACTGCTAATCTTTGCCACAGCAGTTCTTTTTTGGGCTGTATTGGCCTGCAAATAGGCGGTTGAATACCCTGGTACATACTCAGGCACTAACTGCTGTAGCATTGAGACAATTAAATTCGCATCATTGCGATCGCCCGCTTGACAAAGGGCTTCTACTTCCTGGTCAATATTTTCTTTCACTAGGCGGCTGGCATTGCCGAGACTCAGAATTTTTTCGTGTTTAGTGCGGTTGTATTTCTCGCCCGGAATAAACAGTTCTTCAAACAATTTTTCTCCCGGTCGCAGCCCTGTAAACGCGATTTCTATGTCTTTGCCCACTTCATATCCTGAGAGCCGAATCAAATCCTTTGCCAAATCAACAATTCTGACTGGTTCTCCCATCTCAAGCATGAAAACTTCCCCGCCATTGCCGATGACTGCCGCCTGCAAAACCAGTTGAACAGCCTCGGGAATTGTCATGAAATAGCGAGTGATATCTGGATGGGTAATTGTGATCGGCCCGCCCTCAGCAATTTGTCGCTTGAAAGTAGGCACGACGCTACCGCGGCTGCCAAGAACATTACCGAAACGAACCACTACAAAGGGGTTTTTGCTTTTTTTGGCTGCTTGCAGCACCAGCATTTCGGCAACTCTTTTGCTAGCTCCCATAATGCTAGTTGGATTCACCGCTTTGTCGGTGGAAATCATCACAAATTGTTCCACATTGTATTTCAATGCCAGATCCAGCAGATTTTTCGTCCCCCGCACATTGTTAGTAATCGCTTCCGGCGGGTTTAATTCCATCATGGGTACGTGTTTGTGAGCCGCCGCATGAAAAATAATGTCTGGTCTCATTGTTAAAAAAACGTACTCTAATCGCTCCAGCAAACGAATATCGGCCATAAAGGCTGTCACGCGAGTAATATCTGTTGGGGTTGGGCTGTCTTTTTTGAGTTCGGACAGGACTTTTCCTAATTCTTGTTGAATGTTGAATACAGAATTTTCTCCGTGTCCGACGATGATAATTTCCGCAGGAGCGCACTTTAATATTTGCCGACAAAGTTCGCTGCCGATGGAGCCGCCGGCACCGGTAATTAGAACTTTTTTGCCTCCAATCAATCCCAAGACTTTTTGGGTATCGGTTTGGATGGGGGCGCGGCGGAGCAAGTCCTCAATCTGTACTTCTCTGAGGCTACCTAAACTGACACGACCGTTGATGATTTCATTGAGGCCGGGGAGGGTGCTGGTTGGAATTCCAATTGACTGACAAATTTCTACGATCTCCCTAATCTCTTTTCCCGGAGCTGAGGGGATGGCAATCATGACTTTGCCGATATTTAGCGATCGAACTACTTCCGGAATGTTACAGCGATTGCCGACTACAGTCAGTTTGCGAATCTGCTTGCTGATTTTTTTGGGGTCGTCGTCTATGAAAGCGATTGGATCGAGTCCTACCTCTGGGCTCCTCTGCATCGTTTGCATCAGAGATGTGCCTGCACTGCCCGCACCGACTATCAGGACCCGATCGCGTTGCGGAACTTTCCACGATTTTTGGTTCCATCTTTCCAGGGCTGGAATGCTGAAACGAATCGCCGCCACTAACAAAAAGCTGATGATAGCGTCTAGTAGCGGCAGCGAGCGTGGCAGATTTGCGATCGGGGAATTATTTAGCTGGTAGAGTTGTTGGAACAAGATAATTTCCACTGCTAGGGATATACCTATCAGCATCGCTATTTGTGCCATTTCTTCCAGACCCGCATACTGCCAGTAACGCTTGTAGAAGCCGCCGGCATAAAATACTGCTAGTTTGACTGCTACAAATAATACTGTAACTACCGCTAGACTGTTTAGATAGGGAGCCAGAGTCAATGTATCATCTAAACGAATTGCCAAGGCCAGTAATGGTGCGATCGCAAAACAAATTGCATCGATTACCAAAAAATGACGGGTTCTTAATCCCACCAACACTTTGCTAATTTTTTTTATGATCATATTCCTCCGACGCTATGAGACAACAACTTTACCGTAACTAGATCGAGTACCTAATTCTGAGGTATTCTTTTATACCACCCTGTCCCCTGAAATTAATCAACCTTTTAATCGTCGGGCCTCACTCAAGTGATATTATCATTAAGGAGAGATTATCAAGAATATGTCCCGGCTCTTAATTTCCTTTTCGAGAGTATTTTCTTTGAGATAAAATTTTTAGATGCCAGGTTATTGGTGCGTTTATCTTCTCCTACTATTGGTTCCATCGCCATAAAATTTTACAATTATTTACTTATCTTCACCAAAATATATGTCTTTAGGGGGATGACTAACAACATATGTGTTACAACCATGACAGTGCTTGACTTAAGTGAGATAATGGATATTCTCAATAATGAGTTTAAAAGCCTAGGGCGTGTTTTCTTGCCTCGTTGTATCCTCGAAAATAGGCGAGTTCCGGCAGGGAGTCTTGAGGAACCCTTGGAGACTTAAGTACGGGACAGGGGGATTAGTTAAAACCGCTACTTCCACCGATCCAACCCAAAACCGGTAAGCCTGCGTCACGACCATCGACAAGTTGTCAATGGCATTCTGTGGATACTCAGAACCGGGACTCTGTGGCGAGACCAGCCAAAACGTTATAGTAAGTGGGTTCATGGTGGCAACACGGTTTTATCGGTGGCAAAAAGATCGAAGGAAACAAGTCAAATAAGGCCTACAAGCCGATACGGATCAACTCCGAAAGCTAGACTATCCGGTTCATTACGTCGATCGAGCCGTGATCCGTGCCCACCAACCCTCGGCTATGGTGGAAAAAAGGAGGCGAATCACAGGAAAAACTAGGCCGTTATCGTGGTGGTTTTAGTACCAAAATACACATACGTTAAAGTGAGGGTAAAGGTAAACCTATAACTTTTCTTCTGAGTCGCTTGTCAACGTAACGAGTCAATTTTTTTAGAACAATTGATTGAACAAGGAGTAGTAAGCGCATTCTGGTGCAGGTCGTCCGAGTCAACCCCCTGAAAGAGTCGTAGGAGACAAAGCGATCGCACGTCGTCGCATCCTTCGTGATCTACGTCGGCGAGGTATCCGTTTTACCATCCCACGACTTTCAAATGAACTACGTCGCGGTTCTTTTACCCGTGAAATCTACCGTCAACGCAATATAGTTGAATGTGCTATCAACCGACTCAAGCAATGGAGACCTATTGCTACCCGATATGAGAAATTGGCTGCAAATTATACAGCCATGATTACGATCGCCCGCAGTCTGTTGTGGTTATAGTTTGAAAACACGCCCTAGGGTGTTAGAGTTTACAAAAAATCATTTTTCGGAGTACCTGATGGAATCAACTGAAAGTGGTATCGGATTTCAGGAATACTGGCAGATTCTGAAGCGCAGGTGGCTGCCAGCCTTAGCTGTATTTGCCTCGGTTGTGGCACTCACCACCTACGCCACGCTGAAGCAAAAAGCAGTTTATGAAGCAGAAGGAAAGCTGTTATTTAAGAAAACCACTCCTGGCTCTGCTTTAACAGAATTGGGAAAAGAAATCGGACAGTTGACTCCTGCGGCAGAGCAAAGTAACCCTCTGACTACCGAGATCGAACTGATTCGTTCTCTAGAAAATGTCGAACAAACTATAAATAGGCTTCAGTTAAAAGACGAAAAAAATAATCCTCTGAAAACCAAGGATTTTTTAAAAAAACTGACAGTAGCTACTATTCGGGGAGCTGATATCCTAACGGTTTCATACAAACACCAAAACCCAAAAATAGCAGCAGATGTCGTAAAAAGCCTGATGAAATTTTATATTGATAACAATCAAAAAGTAAATCGCTTAGAAGCTGTCTCTGTTCGACAGTTTATTGAAAAAAAACTGCCTAATTCAGACCAAGCTATGCGGAAAGCAGCGGCAGAATTGAGCAAATTTAAAGAAGATAATAAAGTTGTAAATCTTGAAGAAGAAGCTAAATCAGCAGTGGCAGTTATGGCGGGACTAGAAAGTCAAATCGACCAAGCTAAGTCTGATTTGCTCAAGGCCAGAGCTCAGTCTAAAGCATTTGAAGACGAATTACAAATGAATCCCCAGCAAGCATTGACCGCCAGCAATCTCAGCCAATCTAGCACTGTGCAGGAAGCTCTCAAAGAATACAAACAAATAGAGCGGCAGTTAGCAATTGAGCAAAATCGCTACCAGGACAATTCGCCTATAATCACTAGGTTAGAAACTAAGAAAGCTACGATGAAAGCTTTACTAGACCAACAAATACAACAAGTTTTAGGCGGGCAACAGCCGTTGCCAAATCAAAGTTTACAGATAGGAGAGGTGAAACCAAAACTGATCGAAGAATTTATCAAGGTAGATGTAGAACGCCAGGGTTTGGGTCAACGAGTTACTATTCTATCAAATGCTCTAGCTGGGTACAAGCAGCGGGTAAAACTTTTGCCGAAGCTAGAGAAGGAAAAGCGGGAACTAGAAAGAAAACTCCAAGAAGCCGAAGCTGATTATCAGGAATTGCAAAAAAAACTCCAGGAAATTCGGATTACTGAAAATCAGCAAGTGGGGAATGCTCGGATTATCCAAAAGCCGAGTGTTCCCGAAGAACCAGTGCGTTCTCGCAAGTCTTTATTGCTGGTATCTGGCGGTTTTTTGGGAACTCTGCTGGGTATAGCTGCGGCGCTGCTTTTAGAATCTCAAGATAAGTCTGTCAAAACTATTGAAGAGGCGAGGGAATTATTTGGGTTTACTTTGTTGGGGGTGATTCCTTTTCATAGAAAGTCTGAAAAAAATCCTCGGCGCAATTCCTGGCGACTTAAGTCTGCTTCGCAGGATTTAGAACAATCTCCCCGACAGATTGTTGTGAGAGATACTCCCCATACGTCGAGTAGTGCTGCTTACCGAATGCTTCAGGCGAATCTGAGGTTCCTGAGTTCGGATAAAGAGCTGAAAGTGATTGTTGTCAGTAGTTCGCTACCGCAAGAAGGCAAGTCTACTGTATCGGCTAATTTGGCTGTAGCTATAGCTCAATTAGGACGGAAGGTTTTGCTGGTAGATGCGGATATGCACTGTCCTGTTCAACATCGGATTTGGGAGCTTCCCAATCAAGTAGGTTTGAGCAATGTGATAGTTGGACAAGCTGGGTTTGGGGATGCGATCGCCCAAGTCATGGATAATTTAGATGTGCTCACTTGTGGGGTAATTCCCCCTAATCCAATGGCTCTGTTGGATTCACAGCGTATCACTTTATTGATTAAGCAATTTGCGGCTACTTATGATGCAGTGATTATTGATGCTCCTTCTCTGAATGTTGCTGCTGATGCTCTGATTCTGGGGAATAAAGCAGATGGGATTTTATTGGTTGTGCGACCTGGAGTTCTTAATTCTGGTACTGTGGCTTTTGCGAAGGAGCTATTGAAGAAATCAAGCCAGCACGTTCTGGGCTTAGTGGTGAATGGAGTAAGTCCTAAAAACGAACCGCACAGCCATTACTATTTTACCAATGAATCTTACGCTCAAGAGCAGAGTCCTGGTATCAATAAAATAACGAATAACCAGTAACCAATAACAACAGTTAACTGTTAACTGTTGTTATTGGCAGCCGCACTCCGAAAGTCGAGCCGAGTCCTTCCCCAGGACTTTCGGCCCAGACACTGCCGCCGTGGAGTTCCACGAGATGGCGGACGATCGCCAATCCTAGTCCCAGGCCGCCGTAATTGCGAGTAGAAGAGCTGTCAGCTTGGCGGAAGCGATCGAACACAAAGGGCAAAAACTCCTTGCTGATGCCAATTCCCGTATCTCTGACAACGATCGAAACAGAGTGAACCGGAGACGGCCCAGACAACATGGCGTCACCCGCTGCTCCCGGTTCCCCATCCTCCGAGAGCGTGATTTCCACGCGACCCGACGGCGGCGTAAACTTAATAGCATTCGAGAGCAAATTAGACACCACCTGCTGCAAACGAGTAGCATCGCCCCTCACCGAGCTTACCTTTTCGCCACAAAAACTGACCAATTCAATTCCCCTAGCTTCAGCATCAGGGGTCAGCGCCTTCACCGCCGTTTCTACAATCCGCACCAAATCCACCGGGAACAGCTTCAAACACACTTTGCCACTGACAATCCGGGAAACGTCCAGCAAATCCTCAATCATTTGAGTCTGCAACCGGGCGTTTCGCTCAATAGTCTCCAAACCCACAGCCGTTTTTTCCGGACTCATCTGGCGCTGCCGCAGCATCTGGGCCCAGCCCAAAATCGCGTTCAGAGGCGTCCGCAACTCGTGAGAAAGCGTTCCCAAAAACTGGTCTTTAATCCGGTTGGCCTCCGCCGCTTCCCGGTAAAGTCGCGCATTGTCGATCGCCACAGCCGCATCCCGCGCCAAATCCTCCAGCAAAACCAAATCCTCCTCCCCGCAGCGGCGGCCCGACTCCCCGCACAGCAACGAAATCGCTCCCAGCGTCCGCCCGCGAGCGATCAGCGGCACGCAGATTGCCGACAGCACCTGGGATTGGGCTCGCAGCACCAACTGCAGTTCCCTGTCGGGCACAACCGCCTCGATCACCCATTCCGGTATTTCTGGGTAGAGCTTCGACTCACCAGTCCGTAGCACCTTTGCTACTCCGTGCCGTCCCTGGGGGTCTAGCGGCATACGCCGATCAATTTGCCACAGCAGAGCTACTTTGCTTGGATCTGAGTGAGCAACTGCTTGCAAGCGGATCGAGCCGTCGGCATCAAGCAAATGCACACAGCACCAATCCCCCAGCGTCGGTACTGTTAAATCTGCCAAACCTTGCAGCGCCTCCTCGTAATCGAGGGAAGCCGAGGACAGCACAGCCAAAGCTTGAGCACGAAAATATGCTGTTTGGGCTGATCGCTGGCGATCGTCAATATCAGTACAAGTCCCGAACCATTTGAGAATTTTCCCCTCAGCGTCCCGCACGGGCAATGCCCTGCCCAAATGCCAGCGGTAAGCTCCGTCAGATGCCCGTTTAAAGCGGTATTCCACCTCGTAAGTCTTCCCTGTCTCCACCGAGGTCTTCCAGCTCTCTACGGAATCTTCCACGTCATCTGGATGCAGGGCGAGCTGCCACCCCCAGCCTTGAGTTTCCTCCAGGGTCAAGCCAGTATATTCAAACCAGCGCTGGTTGTAGTAGTCGAACCAGCCGTCGGCTGTGGCAGTCCAAACTATTTGCGGGATGGCTTCAGCGAGGACACGGTACAACTGTTCGCTGGCTTCGGCTTCGCGACGGGCGGCCTGTTCCCGCGCCAATGCCCAATTCCGCTGTTGTTCGGCCTCTTTGCGAGCGGTGATGTCGCTAATCACGCCGATCCATTTGCAGGGATTACCTTGTTTGTCAAGCACTGCTTTGCCCCGATCAATCCAATGGAGCAAGCGGCCCCGCTGGCAATGAACGCGGTATTCCTGAAAAAATGGGGCCGCAGAACTGTCTGGCGCACTCAAATACCGATCGACTGCGGCCAAAACTCGATCGCGGTCGATCGGGTGCAAGATACTGTTCCAAGCTGCTCTTGTCCTCGGAAATCCGCCTTTTTCGTACTCCAAATGTTCGTCTACGTGACCGAACCACAGCACGATGTCGGTCTCGATATCCCATTCGTAAATCAAATCGCTGGCACTTTCTGCAGCAATCCGAAACCGCTCTTCAGACTGTCGCAGCACTTCCAGAAATTTAAAGCGTTCCGTCACGTCCAAAACCAGAGACAGTACCGATACCAACTGTCCCGAATCACTGTAAAAGGCCGAATTGTACCACTCGCAATGCACCAACGAACCACCCTTATGATAATTGCTGTTGCGAACTACATTGCAGCGACTACCTGGTTTTTTTAAACTATAAACTGCCGATTTTACCTCTTCAAAATCACCCTGATCAATAAATTTCCATTCGCTAAAATGCTTGCCTAAAACTTCTGTTTCCTTCCACCCAAAAATCTTCTCTGCTGCCGGCGACCAGCCACTAACCCTAAAATTTTCATCCCACTCAATCACCGCTAGGGGAGTATTTTCAAAATGAGAAGTGAGTTTTTGCAGCGCCTCGCGCAGGGATGCTTCTACTTGCTTGCGCTTAGTAATATCGCCAAAAGAAATAGCAATGCCGTCGCCCAATTTAACGGTCATAATCCGAAACCAGCCGACAATGCCTTCCCTGTTGTAATAAATCTCGGTATCGAGGGGAATTCCTGTTTCTACAACTTGCACGTAACGGTCGAACAAACTGCTATCTTTATGACCGGGCAGGACTTGCAGCAATCGCTTGCCGATTAATTCTTCAGGTGTATGTTGTTGAATTTTGGCCGCTGCGGGATTGACGTATTCCCATTCAAAATCCACAATTGTGGATTCGTCACGAATGCTGCGGAACACGTTAAATCCGTCTAAAGATAATTCCTGAAAAACGCGGAAACGTTCTTCACTTTCTTGCAGCTTTCCTAAAGCGTCAAGCAGTAGTTCTTCGACTCGCTCGCGCTGGGTTATTTCTGCGAGCAATTGCTCGTTAATTTGCTGGAGTTCGGTTGTGAGCCAGGGGACGGAATTTGTAATAGCAGAGTCGGCTTGCCGTCGATCGACCTTTTGGGTTCCCAGCGCCGTATTTCCAGGAAAATAGGCCGGCCCAGCCAAAGCCAACACTTGAGAAATCGAGGGTATCAGGGACGCTAAAACCCACAAAGAGATGATCGCGGTCAAGGCGGCGATCGAACTTGACAGCCATTCGCTGGGATGCACCAGCATCCAAACTTGCATCAAGTGAGTTGTCCCGCCCCAGAAAAACCAGGCTCCCAATAGGATAAACCCCTTGCTCAAAGGCACGTCCCGCTGCTTCCGGGCATAGTATGTCAGAAGTGCTGGAATTGAATAATAAGCCAAGGCAATTAACACATCGCTGACCGCGTGCAGTCCCATCAACTGGGGTTGCCACTGGCAACAGCCATCTTGGGGAATAAAATTGTGGTTAAATGACATAATCTTAATAAAGAGCAGCATTTCGGCTTTCCTGTGCGATCGATCCTAGTTGCACTTGTGTTGCTGACCCGCTAATTTCTAGTTTATACACAAAAAAACATAAAACAAAAGTGACTTTAGTCCGGGGAGGAAAGTTCACAGCAGGCTTTAACCTGCCTGAAATATTCGTACATTTATTGAGAGGTTTAGGGAGAGTGAGGTACTAGAATTCCCAAGGAGGTACGAAATTCAATGCTATCTTTTGAATTCACAACTTACGGAAAAACAGAGCAATTGAGCGCACTTGATGAAGAGATTACTAGAGCGCCGTTCATTGAAACGGTTTAGCTAGAAGCTTGCAATATTCGATAAATTCATCTTGATTGAATCTATTTTTTGATAAGTTTGCAGATTCAGAAATCCCTTCAACATAGGAGAATCAACCTCTACTTGGAGGCTCAGAAATCCTGCCGGAGCAGATTGATGCTTGGAGCGAAGCATCGCCGCCTCTGGCGCCGGAATCAAAACTAATCTGTACCTGTATCAAAGTCTACTAAATTCTGCTACTAAATCGGTTAATGTCACAGATTATCTTCCAGTAAAATTTCTGAAACCATCTCGAATTAAACATCCATGCGCTTAGAGCAGCTTCAAGCATTTCTTTCAGTTGCTGAAACTGGTAGCTTTCAGCAAGCGGCCCGGAAGTGTGGCGTTACCCAATCGACTATTAGCCGCCAAGTGCAGGGATTAGAAGCGGAAGTGGGTTTGTCGCTGTTTCACCGCACGGCCCACGCGAAACTGACCGTGGGAGGGGAATGCCTACTGCCTCACGCTCGCAAAATCTGTCAGACTTGGCAAAATGCTGCTGAAGAATTGGGAGACTTACGGGCGGGAAAGCAGCCGGAACTCTGCGTGGCTGCGATTCATTCGGTTTGCGCTGCTTATTTGCCGCCTGTGCTGCAAAAGTTTTGCCGCGACTATCCAGACGTGCAATTGCGGGTGACTGCCCTCGGGAGCGATCGAGCCCTGAAAGTTCTCAAAGATGGGTTGGTGGACATAGCGGTGGTGATGAACAACCGCTATTTTACTCAAGCCCCGGAAATGTTGGTTGAGGTGCTCTACAATGAGCCGATCGAGGTATTGATGGCGGCGGGTCATCCTCTGGCCCAGTACGATCGAGTACCTTGGCCGGAATTGATTTGTTACCCGCAAGTGGTGTTTAAGGATGGGTACGGAATGCAGCGGATGGTGCAAGAACAATTTGGACGCATCGGTGCTAAACTTCATGCTGTTTTGGAACTCAACACTCTTGATGCTTTTCGGGGTGTGGTGCGACAGGGAGAATTGATTGCTTTGCTGCCGCATTCAGCTTTGGTGGAGGCGAAGGGCGATCGTACTTTAGCAATTCGGTCGATCGCCCAAGATCGGTCAAATTCCAAGGTTTCGGCGATCGGCCAATCGGCTGCAGATCCCACTTGGACTCGCGAAGTGGTATTGGTGACAACACACGATCGAATGCAAATTCCGCCGATCGCCCATTTCTGGAATCTGGTACGCGAATTTGTGCCGCCTTTTGATGTAATCAAGCTAGAAAAATCAGGGAGTTAATTCGATAATTTTGAAGTGAATTTTGGGAATTTTAAATTTAAACGGATTCAAATATTACCAATTACTAACTACCAATTACTAACTACCAACTACCCCTTACCAATTACCAATTTCAAATGTTATGAGTGACGCATTTAGAGAATTGCTGCGAAAAATTGGCAGCGGAGTACACACAGGAGAAAACTTAACTCGCTCCGAAGCAGCAGCAGCCACGCGGATGATGCTGCTGCAAGAAGCAACACCGGCTCAAATCGGAGCTTTTATGATTGCCCACCGCATTAAACGGCCGACTGGGGAAGAATTAGCCGGAATGCTCGATGCTTATGAAGAATTGGGGCCCCTTCTTGCCCCCCCAAACCGAGAAAAAGGGTTTTCCGTCTCTACCGTGGCCGTGTTTGGCGTTGCTTACGACGGGCGATCGCGCACAGCTCCAATTAGCCCAATAACCGCCCTAATTTTAGCGGCTAGGGGCGTTCCAGCAGTCATGCACGGGGGCGATACCATGCCAACCAAGGAAGGCATTCCCCTGATTGAAATTTGGCGCGGTTTGGGAGTTGACTGGAGAAAACTGAGTTTAGAAAAAGTCCAGCAAGTTTTTGACAATACGGGTTTGGGTTTTGTTTACCTTCCCAAGCATTTTCCTCAAGCCGCCGCTTTAGTTCCCTACCGCCGCGAAATTGGTAAACGGCCACCTTTTTCGACAATGGAGTTGATGTGGTGTCCCTGTGCCGGCGACGTTAACGTCATATCAGGCTACGTCCACCCGCCCACAGAAAGTATGTTTCAAAAAGCCTTTGAGCTGCGGGGAATAAAAAATTATACCACAGTCAAAGGATTGGAGGGAAGCTGCGATTTGCCGCGCGATCGTACTGCGATTATCGGCATTTCCAAGCCGGATGCTGAGTTTGAACGAGTGCTTTTAGCTCACGGAGATTACGGTTTTAGCAACACAAATCCTGCCTTGGAATCAGCCCCAGAGTTATTCAAACAAATGCAGGAAGTGTTGCTGGGAAAACCCTCAGAATTGATGCAGTCCGCTATCTGGAACGGCGGCTTTTATCTGTGGCGCAGCGGAGTTTGTTTGGATATAAACTCGGGTTTGATTGAGGCAGAAACTTTATTGAGCAGCGGTCAAGTCGTGCAAAAACTTGAGGAAGTTAGCCAAGCAGTTAGTGTTTTGAGTTGACAGTTGACAGTTGACAGTTGACAGTTAACTAATGACTACTGACTACTGACTACTAGACATCTCCAATAATTATTGTGGAACAGGCATTTGGCCTATTCAAAACAGGCAATTCTTGCGATAACTAATGACTAATAACTAATGACTAATGACTAATGACTAATGACTAATGACTAATGACTAATCATAAAATTGCTGTAATTGTGCTTGCAGGCGGTCAAAGTTCGCGGATGGGTAGGGATAAAGCTTTGCTGGAAATTGAGGGCAAATCCCTATTTCAGCGGGCGTTGGAAGTTGCCGCAGTTGTAACCCCCGAAGTTTATGTTCTGACTGCTTGGCCCGATCGCTATCGATCGACATTAACCGAAACATCCCAATTTCTGGTAGAGTACAATCCGGGCTCCGGGCCCTTGGTTGCATTGACTCAGGGATTGACAGAAATAGCCGCCGACTGGATTTTACTGTTAGCTTGCGATTTGCCCTTGTTGGATGCCCAGATTATTCAGAATTGGGCAACTCAGTTAACAGAATTTCCCCCATCAACTTTAGCAGTTGTGCCTTATCAAAATTCGCGCTGGGAGCCTTTGTGCGGCTTCTACCGCCAACAATCTCTGCCCAGCTTGCAAAGTTTTATTGACAAAGGGGGACGTTCCTTTCAAGTGTGGTTAAATCAAATCTCCGCAATCCCTCTACCTGTAGGGGAACGAGAAGCAGTAATGTTATCGAATTGCAATACATTAGAAGAGTTTGAGCAATTAAAAGGTAAAATGGTTAACGGTTGACTGTTGACTGTTGACTGTTGACTGACTAATTACTAATTACTAATTACTAATGATTAACCAATATTGGTTGCTAGATCGCGATATAACTTTCCTCAATCACGGCTCTTTTGGGGCTTGTCCGATTCCCGTACTGGAAGCGCAAACTATTTTTCGAGAACAACTGGAAAGAGAACCATTGCGCTTCCTTCTGCGGGAATTTGAACCCTTGTTGGATAATGCGAGAAATCAGTTAGCAGCATTTCTCGGTGCGGCTGAGGATGACTTGGCGTTTGTCCCGAATGCCACGACGGGAGTAAATGCTGTTTTGCGATCGCTCTGTTTTTCTCCGGGCGACGAATTGCTAACTACAAATCAGGAATACAACGCTTGCCGCAACACACTTAACTTTGTAGCCGAGCGCACAGGCGCTAAAGTAATAGTAGCAGAAGTCCCCTTTCCCATTGAGTCACCCGACCAAATTATTGAAGCAATAATTAAGTGCGTTTCACCGCAAACAAAGTTAGCTTTATTAGACCACGTTGTCAGCCAAACAGGTTTAATATTTCCCATCAAACAATTAGTCGGTGAGTTAGCTAACCGTGGCATAGATGTATTGGTAGACGGAGCTCACGCGCCGGGAATGGTAGCACTTAATTTAGAGGAAATTGGCGCGGCTTACTATACGGGAAATTGCCACAAGTGGCTGTGTGCGCCGAAAGGTGCGGGCTTTTTATACGTGCGGCGCGACAAGCAAAATGCCATTCGCCCAACTACGATCAGTCACGGTGCTAACTCTCCCCGCGCTGATAAATCGCGCTTTCAACTAGAATTTGACTGGATGGGAACAGTCGATCCGAGTCCCTATTTGTGCGTACCTGTAGCTATTGATTTTATGGGTTCTTTGTTGAGCGGCGGCTGGCCTGAATTGAGGGCAAAGAATCATGCTTTAGCGTTGGCGGGGAGAAAAATATTGGCTGACAAATTAGATTTGCCACTACCTTGTCCTGATGAAATGGTGGGTTCGATGGCAGTTGTGCCACTGGCAGACTCTCAATCTGATGAGGTTGCAAAGGGAGGAATTCCACCTTTGCAAGAGGCGCTATGGGAGATTTTTAAAATTGAAGTACCGGTGATTCCTTGGCCAAATGCTAGTAAGCAGTTGGTGAGGATTTCGGCTCAGTTATACAATACTTTGCCGCAGTATCAATATTTAGCTAATGCCCTGGTTGAGCTGACGAGAATTTGAGCTGGAGCTTCCCGAAAAGAAACATCACACCCAGCTACAAACAGTTATAGGTTTTTAGTTAGGGTGTCGGTTCTCATAGTTTGGGAGAATACAGACTATTTATCCTTACTATAAACGTAGTAATGGTTATACAAATATTCACCCTAAGAGTAAAAATTCTGCAAGGAATCACCTTTGTTCCTATTGAATTGAGATAGTTTTTACATAAAATTTAAAAAACCAAAAAATAGATCTAAAGCCCCATAGCCCTAAACTTAGCCAATCCGCCGAAACCGAATAAAATTTGTAAATAACCCGCGAAAAATCCTAAGTTAAAACAGGGTTGTCAAAGCGGATAGCGCACAACTTCCGCGCAACAGAATATAATGTATCCACACTTGCATTTTTGCAGACAAAACAAAGGAAATGAAAAGAGGCGAATACCATGTCCAATGCCATGATGGTAATTTACCCCTATCGCGAACAGTACACCTGGGTTTTTGACGACGAGCGAGTCGGACTTGTCCGAGAACCATTTGTTCAGGGCGTCCCCGAAATGATTAACGCGCTTGTGGCAGACATTCCCAATGCCGCCCAAGGTTTCCGACTTTTATTTTCAGCCAATCCATTTCCCGGATATCAAGCAGAAATGCTGTGGTTGAAAGCAGAATACGGCGGTAACTGGTATCGGTGGGAATCGAAAAATCTCGAAGGCTGGCTGTGTCCGGCTATGTTCAAATACTTTCTAGAAGCACCGCCCAAGTTTTACTGCAAAGCTGAAAAACTGCAATAACCAACAGCAAGTCTATGAAAAACTTGTCAATTTTTAAAAGAGACTTTGTTACACCAGTCGATCAAATTTCTAGAAAAAAGCCTAAATTCTTCCTGTATATAGTGGGGCTATTTTTCCTGGTTTTCACAGCCGCCATCTCGGCCACATTGGGTGCAATTACCGCCCTTTTAGCTCCCGTGGAACCGCCAATTATCAATAGAGTATTAGAGGCGACTGGCTTTGACTATCTATCCTCCAACCGCTCTGGATACCGCCTGTCGCGGTCAGTTAATGTCTTGATATTGGGAATTGACAGTGTGCCAGAATCTGCCGCCAATTCCCCTAAGATATTTAACGGTCGCAGCGATACAATACTCTTATTGCACCTCGAACCTAGAGATAAATCTATTAGTTTGCTTTCAGTTCCACGAGATACTAAAGTCGAAGATGCTGGAATTAGCTTCAGCAAAATCAACGAAGCCAATGCTAGAGGAGGAGCAGCTTTGGCCACGCGATTGGTTAGCAGTATGCTGAACAATACGAAAATTGAACGATACGTGCGAGTCAGCAGTAATGCGTTTCAGGAATTAGTCGATTTGTTGGGCGGAATTGAGGTATTTGTACCTCGCGCGATGTCCTATACAGATACCGCTCAAAAGTTAAAAATAAACTTAGGGCAGGGATGGCAAACTCTCAACGGAGAACAGGCAGAACAATTTGCTCGATTTCGCAACGACGGTTTAGGAGATATTGGCCGCATTCAACGGCAGCAATCTTTAATTCAAGCTATTCGGGACCGCCTCGCAAGTCCATCAGCATTGGTGCGCTTGCCACAAATTGTTCGATTGATGCAAAAATATGTGGATACAAACCTAAGTTATGAGGAAATATTGACGCTAGCCAATTTCGGTTTGCAATTGGAGCGAGATAATTTTAAAATGGTAATGTTGCCTGGACGTTCTAGTTCAGAAACAGGGGATTTGAGGAGTTATTGGATTGTAGATGTTCTCGGGCGCGATCGCATTATGACACAATACTTGAACCAGAGCGTGCCGGATTTTGAACAAGGACGATTTCGCACTCCCAGCGAGTCCCTGTTGCCCAAAAACCTCAAAATATCTGTCCAAAACGCTTCTAGCAAACCGACAACTGCAAAAAACGTTGCTGACTTTCTCACAAAAAAGGGCTTTTTTAATGTATCTGTTGTGCAGGATGCGCCCCTGAAGCAGCGTCAAAGTCAAATTATTGTTCAGCAAGGCGATTTAGAGGCAGCGAATCTACTGCAAAAAGAGTTAGGTGGCGGTAAAATTGAAGCATCTTCTACGGGTGAAATCAATTCTGACTTGACACTTAGCGTTGGCGAAGATTGGGTAAAGCGATTTTAATTAGTCATTAGTCATTAGTCAGCAGTTAACAGTCAACAGTCAGCAGTCAACAGTCAACTATGCCCAATTCCCCATTCCCATCATCATGAAAAGTGTTTTCCGAATATTCCTGAGCCTGGTTTTAAGTTTAGTGTTGGCTGTTGGGTGGGTGCTGCTGAGTGCTACTCCGGCATTTGCCCTGCCGAAAACTAATATTAATTACACAAATATTAATTTGTCCGATCGCGATTTTTCCAACTCGGATTTAGCGGGGGGAACATTTGTCGCTGCTGAAATGCGGGGAACCAATTTTCAAGGTGCTGATTTAACTAATGCGATTTTGACTAAGGGAGTTTTGCTGAATGCCAACTTGTCAGGTGCCAACCTCTCCGGTGCTTTGGCAGATAGAGTTACATTTGATGGCGCTAATTTGACGAATGCTAATTTTTCCGAGGCAATTATGACTCGAACTCGGTTTTTTGATGCTGCAATTTCCGGCGCTGATTTTAGTGACGCGATTATCGACGCTTATCAAGTGACTCTCCTGTGCGAGAAAGCAGATGGTGTCAATCCCGTGACGGGAGTTTCTACCCGCGAAAGTTTGGGATGTCCGTAGGAATTCACACTTCAAGAAAATCGCTGGCTAATTATTTGATTAGATGCACCTGTAGCGAGGTAAAATATACAAATTAAAGCCCCTCTCCTGCAAGGCGAGGGGTTTAAAAAATTTCCTAGTATCGGCTCTATCGAGCGCTACAAATGCCTGTGCTGGCAGTACCAACTACCAAATCGGACTTCAACAGCAAATCTAAATCGGTGTCAGGATTAACAGCATACAAATCGACTTTATCTCGACCCAAAAACACCCCGATCAAAGTCCCGATTCCCGCACCGCCGAGCACCTCTTCAGTCGCGATCGCCCGATCGCCCGTAACACCTGCGATCGCCGCCGCTGCTGCTGCACCCAACGCCGTATTCTTAACCAGATTACCAACATTAACACCCTTGGTAACAGTTTCTTTCCTAGTAATCATTTGCGAAGTGGCATTGAGAGGCACTCTGCTGCCGTTGATGATACTTAATTCTTGAGCCACAAACTGAACGCCCGAAGCAGTCGATCGCAATTCGCCACTAATTTTCGACCCTTCCGGTATCAGCACTTGGCCATTATTGCCCGTGATATCCGAAGCTACAGTCAGCGTAATTGGAGACTTGTCATTGGGGCCGAGCAAAATCTTGCCTTTTGCATACTCGATTGGGATAGTCACCCCGCTGGGAATTTGCACAGCAACCGACTCGCTAACATCAATCTTAGCAATGTAAGGAGAATTAATTGCTCTTGCTTGATTGCTACTCACTAATGTTTGATAGATAAAAGCAGCTACTTCAGCTCGCGTTGCTGACTTGTTCGGTTTGAGAGATTTAGGATTGGGATAGCTGACAACCAACTGTTTTTCAGTAGCAGCAGCAACGCTTTTGACAGCATAACTTTGAATCTCACCAGCATCGCTATAGTAGCTGAGAACATCTTGAAAATCGCACGTAGGCTCATAGCCCATGCCGTTATTTAAAGCGACTACAACTTGAACGCGAGGAATCTGCTGTGCCGGTCTGAAAACATTGCCGGGATAGCCAGACATCCATCCCATTTCGTAAGCTTCGGCGATCGCCCCGCTTGCCCAAAAATTAGACGGAACATCGGCAAACCTTACAGCACCGCGGGTTTTTGCCTTTTTCACAGAACGCACCATTGCCGCGAATTCAGCCCGCGTTACCGGTGCATCCGGCCGAAAACTACCATCGGGAAATCCTTTGATAATTCCTCTTTCTGACAAATCTTGAATAAAGTCTTTTGCCCAGTAGTTACTATTAACATCCGAAAAAGCTGTCTGAGCAAAAGAAGGCGCGGGAGCTAGCATCGGCGCTGCGGTTCCGGCAACGGTTCCCAAGGTTAATAAAACAGATGTACCGGATTTGATGCGATGTAATACAGACATTTTTTGATTCTCCAATTTACACAATTTTTTTATTGAGGAGAACTAAGCTTTTGATAGGCTGATTGATTCTGCCCGAAATGGCTTTTTTCCTCACTTATGTAATCATTATTGAATGCTTTTATTTTTAGTGTGGGGAAGATACGGTCGTTTAAAATAAATATTTTTATTCTGAGTGGGGGATTTTAAAATGCTTAAATTCCTTAAAATCCTTATGTTGCTTATCTCCCTTATCTACCTGGTGTCTGCAATTAACAGGATTTAGGAACAAAGCCGTTTGATATTAGTTAACTATATAAATCCTAAATCATTTGTGAATTTCTTACTCCCTCCCCTTAATAAGGGGAGGGTTGGGGTGGGGTAAAAAATTTACGACTCCTGCAAGGATTGCTATATATTAACTAAAAGCGAATATAATTGACTCGATCGAGAAATACCTGTTTGTTGCTTATGAGTAGCCTGACGTTTGCCTCTGCCCATCAGCTAGCGCGAATGATTCGCGATCGCGAAGTCTCTGCCGTCGAAGTTCTGGACGCTTACCTTACTCAAATCGCAAAGCACAACTCGCAATTAAACGCCATTTGTACCCTGGATGAAGACAATGCTCGTACAAGAGCAAGACTTGCAGATGAAGCCCTAGCCAGAGGAGAAAACTGGGGTGCTTTACATGGCGTTCCCATCACGATTAAAGACATTTTTGAAACAGCCGGACTCCGCACCACAGCAGGCTATATTCCCCTCAAAGATTATGTGCCTCAACAGGATGCAACTGCTGTTGCGAGATTGCGGGCAGCAGGTGCTGTCATCATGGGAAAAACCAACATGGCGGAACTGGCTGCCGATTATCAAAGCATAAATTCTCTGTTTCCACGGGTGAATAATCCTTGGCATCTTGACTACACACCTGGAGGCAGTTCTGGGGGGAGTGCCGCGGCTGTCGCAGCAGGACTTTCACCCTTGGATTTGGGGAATGATTTCGGGGGTTCGGTGCGTCAGCCTGCTCATTTCTGCGGCATATATGGTTTAAAGCCGACAGATCGCCGTATTTCTACAGCAGGGCAGATTCCTGAAGTGCCGGGAATGCCACTGTCTATTCGGCAAATGATGACCGTTGGGTGTTTTGCTCGATCAATCGAAGACATCCGGCTTTGTTTTTCGTTAATTGCAGGCGCGGATCTGCGGCGCCCTGATGTCCCACCGGTTCCGCTCGATCGACCCTCTGGCAAGCCTTTGCAGCATCTCAAAATCGCTTGGACTGCTGAATGGGCCGAAGTTCCCGTTGCTTCTGAAATTCGAGCAGCTATGGAGTCGATCGTGCAGACACTCTCTCACGCAGGTGTCCAAACCGAACGCTGGCTTCCCAAAGACTTTGACCTTTCCCAAATATTGAATCTCTACGGACGGATCTCAATGTACCTCACTATCTACGCTCAACCGCAGGATAGATATAACCTGCGTCGTAGTTTAGAGTTAATCTTTCGCACCGCCACCCAAGGCGACAAGGAACTCCGAAAATTGGGAGATTTCAGCAGATTGCTACCTGAGATATTGAATCCAAGTTTGAAAAGATATTTCGAGGTACTCACACAGCGCGATCGCTTTACTGCCCATATAGATGAGGCATTAGAACCGTGGGATGTATGGCTTTGTCCGGTTGCCGCAACCGCTGCGTTTACTCACCGTCCCGCTTGGAATGCCGTTGACATTGATGGCAGATCCTATCCTTATTCAGTGGCAAACGGATCTTATACCATGCCCTTTAATCTTAGTGGACATCCTGCGGTGGTAATTCCAATTGGACAAACTCAAAATGGTTTACCGATTGGAATGCAAATTGTTGGTAAGCGGTGGCGTGAAATGGAGTTGTTGGCGATCGCAGAGGCGATCGACAAAATGGTTGGTAGTTTGCAACACCCACCTGGTTACTGAGCATTTTATCAAGTTTCACTTGATGGTGAAGAATACAATCAGTGTTAGGGTGCGTGAGGTTTGAGATTTTCTATTTGCACGGAAAGTATGACTCTGACGTACCGTTTTTTGCGGGAGTGGGTCAGTTGTGAGATTCTTAGTTTGTAGCAGAAATAATGCTAGCTGACGCACCCTACTTCATTTTTACTGATGACTAATGACTACTGACTAATGACTAATGACTAATGCTGGCGATCGGTTCCCAACTTGTCACATCTTCAAATAAAGATTGATAGCCCGCTGCATTGGGATGAAGCCCATCTGCAATCAAGCGCGATCGCCACCAATCACTGCCCCGATTTACCCATTTATCAAAAATATCTAAATAGGGAATTCCCCGCAACTCACAAGCTAATTTCGTTGCTTCTTTATACCGATATTGGTCAGCATGACTGTAATACAAACAATCTTGAAAAGGCATTTTACTTTCATCCACCGGCACCATCCCGACAAATATCACCGGACAAAGTTGTTGGGACAGGTTTAATAAATGATCCAAAACAGTTTTAAAATGTTCAAACTCAGTGTAGCTGCGCCCGGTAGGCGACTGCACTCTCGCCGAATCGTTGAGACCTACCGAAAGAATAATCGCATCCGGGACGCGGTTTCTCAGTTCGCCACGGTGGCGAAACTCGTTTTCGAGCCGCTGGGAGACTTGATAGGTGCGATCGCCCCGAACCCCCAAATTGTATAAAACGTGTCCTGCACTCTCCGGTAACATCCACTGGCGCCGCAATCTTTCCACCCAGCCACCGCCTACACCGTCGCCGAAACCGTAGATTAAGCTGTCACCGAAAGCAACCAATTTGAGGGGATGAGAGTTTCCCCGATGCAAGTGACCAAAGGAATAGGCTGTTGCTACCTGCATAAGCAATGATACTCAGTTAATAAATTATGAATCTTGACATACTAGACTAGAATGTAACATTACATAAAGTAGGTAGTCTCATGGCTAATAAGCGTCCACCCTTCGATTCAACTCAGCTAACCCGTCGGGCGGAAGAATTGATCAGTGCTGCATCCAACCGCTATCGGATTACGGTGCAGGTGGCGAACCGCGCAAAACGCCGTCGCTATGAAGATTTTGACAATATGGACGACCATCAAATGAAACCTGTAATGCGGGCAATATTTGAGATGTCGGACGAACTGACTCAGCCGGAAATTATCGGAGACATCTAGACTTCGGGAGTTTTGGGTTTTGAGTGGTGAATTGCGAGCAATTTTTTTAAACTTCACACTCAAAACTTTTTCAAACTAGACTGGCGGGCCAGGGCGAGAAACCCGGTTTCTTCTTAGCTGTCTCGTTGACAAACTTCTGATTTTCCTAAACCGGGTTTCTTTTCCTAAGTCCTAAAATTATAAACTAGGACATCTGCTTGGAGGTAAGTTTATGAAATTATTCTATTTTTGAAATTATTATCAAAACTGTGAAGAAATTAAAGCTGGCCTTGAGTTTTCTGTTCGTTACTTTGAGTGTGGCGATTTTCACGCTTTTGAGTTGGGTATTGGAATCGGGCGAACTGAGTCTGTCGGCTTTGGAACCTTCGCTGCTGCGGAGTTCTGAGTCTGCGTCTGTGCAGCGGGTTGCTCAAGAATCTGCGCCGTTGCAAGTGAGGGTGCAAGATGCGTGGAAATTGGTGTACGAAAAATTGCCGGATTTCCCGATCGAAAATAACTACATTTCCAAGGAAACTGGAAAAGTCGATTCTACCAATACTTTAGTCGGGCGGTTGATTCGATATCACGTATTTGTCAAAGGACGCCCGCCCAATTACCGCTTTGATTGGAAGTTGAGTTTAGCTGACTATTTGGGCGCGACTCCCGATTATTTGGTGGAAAGCGTGTATCCGGGAAACGACGTTTTGCGGTCAAATCCGATGGAACAGGATCGCGCTGCTATTCAAAGGTTAAATAGAGCACAGCGGGATGCTTTGGTTCAAGCTTTGGTTGATGTCTTTACCGAGACTTCCGGGCGTGGGCGCACACCGACGGGCGAAAAACCACAAGGGCGATCGAGTTCGCCGGAGATACCGCAGCCGCAGCCGGGAGATGCGAAGTTGCTGGCACCTTAATACTCACGAATGCAGAAACCGGGTTTTTTATGGAAATACTGCATTTGAGCTTTTAACACAAGTAAAAAACCCGTTTTCTTTCGTATTTATGGGTAAGTCCTACTAATCTAAAATCTAAAATCTAAAATCTAAAATCTAAAATCCCTCAATGGTGGAACGTGTAATTAAAACGGGTGTTGGGTGGCGTTTGGGATGGAACCCAGAGGCCCAGGAGTTTAAGGGTTTGGTGGCTGGCGACGGTTGGGCGATCGAACTCACGGAGGCTGAGTTAAACGATTTTTGCCGATTGTTGGGGCAATTAGCAGGCGCAATGAGTCAAATGGCTTCTGAGTTAATGGACGAGGAAAAAATAGCTATTGAAGCTGAAAGCGACTTGCTGTGGGTGCAGGTGGAAGGCTATCCCGAAGCTTACAGCGTGCAATTGATCTTGAATGCTGGCAGGAGGTGCGAGGGTTTTTGGCCGACGGCTGTGGTTCCGACTTTGGTGCAGGCTGCAAAAGTTTTAAAAGTTTTTTGACTTTTTCGGGAATTCTATGCTAAGCTATTAAAGCTGTCGGGGCGTAGCGCAGCTTGGTAGCGCACTACTTTGGGGTAGTAGGGGTCGTGGGTTCAAATCCCGCCGCTCCGATAGATGGAATCCTTGAGAAATCAGGGATTCCATCATTTTAGGGAGATTTCGCAGCACATTGTCATTCTCAATAAGTAAGGGGTGACAAGATATGACCGAAAAACGAGACGCAAGCCCCTGGCTTCAGACACGGGGATAAGTCGGCAGCGGTTTCAACCGCCTTCAATTCTTGGTATAATACACACAGCAAGTAAGAATAACCATCTACGTGTTGAAACAACCTAGTACGGTGAAATCCCGGCAACGGACATATCCAACTTGATTCGGAATAGTTAAAGGGCAAACAAAAGGCAGGTTGTTGAGCGTACCTATCTGGCATTAGTGGTGGACTCTAAAAGCACAAAAGCTAAAAGTATACGCAAAGTTTGGATTTGTCTAAGCTGAGTGGGTAGAGGCGCTTTGATTTCGCCTTTGAAAGTTCAGATACGAACTCTTCAAGAATCCCCGTCCCTTTAGGGCCCGGGAGTATCAAATACTCAGACAAAAAGTGGGATAAAACTGCTATATCACTTCAGGCTGTGTAAGGTCAATGTTGCAGCATTTGGGCGAGAGAACGAGGCTAGTTTAGTCGATCCCTTGCGAGGCTTTGCCTCTATGTCTTACGTCGTTGCTGTTGAATCCGATCGAATGGTCGGACATATTTGTTAAAAATCCAGATTATTTACAGGTGGATTTTTTTGAGGGCTATCGCACCCGAATACTTCATTCTGTAGGTGAGAAATCAGTGGTGGGTTAGAGAGTAACATCGAAGCGCGATCGCCCCTTAGTTTTTTTAACTTTCTATCCTGAAATTGTCCTAAAAAATCAACCCAATGGATTCACTAGCTTTTTGCATAACATCAAGCTGACAGCGACAACACAGGAGACTCCTGCCGAATCGGAATCTCAATAGTAAACTCTGTTCCCCTGCCTGGTGCAGAAACACACCCCAAGCTTCCCCGGTGTTTTTCCACTACAATTTGCCAGCTAATAGATAGCCCAATCCCTGTGCCCTTACCGGGGGGTTTTGTCGTAAAAAACGGGTTAAATACGTGGCGACGAACCTCTTCTGAGATCCCTGGCCCATTGTCCACAATTCGGACAACTACGCAATTGCTGCTTGTTACTTCTGTGCTAATCCGAATCACGCTAGGATTCGCTTTAATTTCTTCTAGCGATCTCTGCTTGTTCCACTCGTCAATAGCATCGATCGCATTTGCAAGTACATTCATAAATACCTGATTCATTTCTCCCCCATAACAGTCCACTTCGGGCAGGTTTGGGCAATAGTCCCGCACCACTTCAATCGAGGGGCGGTCTGCCTTAAATTTTAGTCGGCTCTGTAAAATCATCAGCGTGCTGTCCATGCCTTCGTGAAGGTTGACCGATCTCATTTCATATCCTTCTTGCCGTGCGAAGAGGCGCAAAGACAAAACGATTTCGCGGATGCGATCGGCTCCTAAGTACATCGATTTGAACAATTTAGGCAAGTCGTTTTTGACATAATCTAGCTCGCTTGCTGCGATTTCTGCTTGTATATCTGGAGCCGGATTAGGATAGTGCTTTTCGTAGAGGTCAAGGATAGTGACCAAAGCTTTTGAATATTCCAGAGCATAGGAAAGATTTCCATAAATAAAATTAATTGGATTATTGATTTCATGGGCTACGCCAGCTACGAGTTGGCCTAGCCCGGACATTTTTTCGCTCTGAATGAGCTGGCTTTGCAGCTCCTTGAGTTCGTGCAGGGAATTTTCGAGTTCTAGGGCTTTGTGCCGCTCTCGCGCTTCCGATGCTTGCAAAGCTGCTTCTGCAAGCTTGCGTTCAGCAGCCTCCTGCTTGAGGCGTTCATTCGTTTGGGAAAGTTCAGCGGTGCGCTGTTCTACTCGCGTCTCTAGCTCTTGTGTCAAAACTTGTAGGTCGGCTTGCGCTCGCTCGCGCTCGACAATTTGCGCCTGAAGCTTTTTAGTTAGATTTCGCAGATTCAGGTGCGTGATAGCCCTAGCTAAAACTTCTTCCTGTTGAAGGGGCTTAGTGATATAATCAACTCCCCCCACATTAAAGCCTTTGACTTTGCTTTCTGTATCGTCTAGCGCGGTCATAAAAATGACTGGGATATCTTTAGTTAAGTCACTTGCTTTTAGATGTTGACAGGTTTTAAATCCGTCCATCTCTGGCATCAGAACATCCAACAAAATTAAATCCGGCTGGCTATATTGCACTTTTTTGAGAGCGTTAGACCCACTGCGAGCTACCCAAACAGTGAAGCCAGATGCGCTCAAAAAATCCAATACTGAACCCAGATTAGTGGGCGTATCATCCACAATTAAAATGGTTCCTCTGTCTAAAGATTCGCTAGTCATTTTTAGTCCTCATCTAAACTGTTGAACAAATTCAACTAATTTGTCTTCTTCAAAGTTTTTGGTTAATTCAAGCAACTGATTGGCAAAAGGTGCATAACGCATATCTATTGCCTTCAGCTTGCTGGCTCGCTTCTCAATACTGAGGAGTTCACCTTTCATGGCTAAATCGAACAGGACTGCAACTTCTTCCGAAGGGGGAGCAATCAGTTGTTGGTCTGGGATTTGAGAAGGGGAATCGGTGAAGATACCTTCTGAACTGAAAGTTGTTCGCTCCTCATAAATCCATTCTAAACCTAAATGGTAGCCCAAACATTCTAATAACTTTTCTGCCCGAATTGGTTTGAGGAGAAAAGCGTTGCAACCCGCCTGGAAAATACTGTGGGGTTCGCCGGATAAAATGCTAGCAGAAGTTCCGATCGCGATTACATCTTTCAATGCAGGGATTTTTCTGATCCGCCTCACCGCTTCAAAGCCGTCCATGACGGGCATTACTAAGTCAATTATAATACAGTCCGGTTGAAATAACAGCGCTTTATTCACGCAGTCTTGACCGTCCGTTGCCTCCATTAATTCAAACCCAATAGGACCTAAAAGATTAACTAGGACAGAGCGATTTTCCCAGCGATCGTCAACGACTAAAATTTTCTGCTGAGAGCCTGAGAAACCCCTGATAATTTTTTCAGGTTCTTTTTGATACCCTTCCCAGCTTTCGGTAATAGGCAACTCTAACTCAAACCAGAAAATACTGCCTTTACCTAAAGAGCTTTGTACTTTCAGTTCGCCGCCCATCATCTCCACTAATTGGCGACTAATTGGCAGCCCTAATCCTGTCCCCTCTATTTGGCTAACTGAACCGCTGGCTTGCTCGAAGGGCAAAAATATTTTTGAGAGTTCGTCCGGCGCGATGCCAATTCCCGTATCTTCTACTTGGAAAATAAATTTCGCTCTTAGGGATTGGGGATTGGCGATTGGTGATGACAAAGATGGCTGAGCCTCCAATCTGTCTACTTTAAAACTAACGCCTCCTTTCTCGGTGAATTTTATGGCATTACCGAGTAAGTTGATCAGAATTTGCCGCAATCTTTTTTCATCGGCTTGGACGCAAGTTGGAAGTGGAGTTAGCGGTTCGTAAATCAAAGAGATTCCCTTCTGTTGGGCGCGAATCTGGCAGATTTCAGTAATGCCTTGGAGAAAGTCTGACAGGTGAAACTCGGTGAGGTAGATTTCCATTTTTCCGGCTTCGATTTTGGAGAGGTCTAGAACGTCATTGATCAGAGTTAGGAGGTGTTCGCCACACTGATGAATGATGTTAATACCAGAATTTTGCTGACTGGTTAAACCTGTGTCTCGTTTGAGGATTTGGGTATAACCTAAAATGCCGTTGAGCGGTGTGCGAAGTTCGTGGCTCATGTTGGCGAGAAATTGGCTCTTGGCGCGGTTTGCGGCTTCGGCAGCTTGCTCGGCTCGCTGTCTCTCTTGAATTTCTACTTCTAGGCGCGTATTTTTGGCTTTTAATTCCTCGGTTCGCTCTTCTACTTTGACTTCTAAAGTGTGATAGAGGTTGGCATTTTCTAAGGCGATCGCAACTTGTCCCGATAGCATCCGCAACACTTCTACCCGCTTCGGCGTGAAAGCGCCAGCAATCACGTTGTTTTCTAGGTACAGGATGGCACTTAACTTACCTTGATATAGGATAGGCGCACACAAAATTGATTTTGGTTTGTGTTGGGCAATGTAGGGGTCGGCGTTAAAGATTTCCTCGCGGCCCGAATCATTTAAAACGACATCTTTCTGAGTTCTGGTGACGTAATTAAGTACCGAGATAGGCACTTGCCCAGAAGTTGATACTGGTAAAGATTCTAGCACTCGGACTTGATCTTTAGTCCCCGCCGCTTCTATAACAAGTTGACCCTCTTTTGAGAGAATAAGCGCTCCAGTTTCAGCACCTGCATTTTCTATCAAAATTTTCATTAACTTGGTGAGCAAGTTAGGTAGAACAATTTCGCTAGAAATGGCACTAGATGCTTTCATTACAGTTGCCAAGTCTAGCAACTCTGTTTGACCGCCTGTAATGGTCAAAGGAGGAATTGTCCTCGTAGGGTCGAAAGGGGTTTCGGTGACCACAGGCGATCGCGCTATTAATTGCGGGTATTTTTCTTCTAGATGTTTAACTTTAGCTAAAGCTCCCCAGCGCATATAGGCATAATAAGCATCGGTCATGTAGGTGCGGGCAATCTTTTCTTTACCCCATGACAAATAAAATTTGGCAGCGAGTTCGTGAGCCAATGCTTCTTCGTTTATGTACTCGTTTTCTTTCGCAAGAGCGATCGCTTTGTCGTAGATCTCGATCGCTTCTACTTTTTCGCCTAAAACCCGATGCTTTTCGGCCTCTACCAAATAGAATTTATGCAGATGATTCATTGGGGCATAATGTGCCCAGTTTTGCAACTTTTCTTGATTAGCTTGTACTCGGTTAAGAATGTCCTGTTGGTCAGACGGCGAAGTTTCAGGATACACAGCTAGCCGTATTAGAGAATCGTAGAAATAGAAAATAACAACAGTTAGCTGCCCTGTCGATGAGCCGAAAGAACTTTCTACTTGAGGGATATTTTGTAAGGCTTCCTGGTAATTATCAAACACATAACAAAGCGCAAGTTTGTGCAAGTATAAGTAATGAATTGCCAGTTGATTGTTGGTTTGCTGGTATAGCGGCAGCATTTTCTCTTCATCGTATACTTCCCCCTGTAACTGGCATAAATTTTGGCTGCTTCCCATCATGTTTAAGACGGCTTGCCAACAAATCTTTGTATTATTAAGCGCTGTTTCTTGGCTGATTTTATGAAGTGCATCTGTGTAAGTTGCTATCTCTCGTTCAAGTTGCATTAGTTGCTTGCCAACAAAAAACGAGTAATGACTCCACACCATGACGGCATAGCCAGCATATTCTAAATCTCCAGTTTCCAGCCCGGTAGAGAAAGCTGCCAGGAAAGGTTCTAAGGTATTTCGGACGTGTTCTTTCCAATGTTGAACGGCAGCATACACTAAGTGGCAAGTCTTGACTTCGATTTCTTTGCCATTTAACTTTGACACTAGACGTAAAGCTAATTGGCCCAATTCATAGCCCCGCTCAATATCTCCTACCGCCCCGCAAAGAAGAAGACTGTATACCGCATATGCAAAGGGAGACACAGAAGCATTGCCATATTGAACGGATAAATTGACCTGTTTGCACACTGTTAAAGGCACCAGTACGGGCATCCCAGAATAGCAAGCAGAAAATATACTTGACAAAATCCTGATCGCTGCTAATTGATAAGGATCTGTCATTTCAGGGAGATCAATTAAGTCCTCAATTCGAGTTCCGCTCAAAATTGCCGCAGTTTCCCCCAGCGCCTGCCCAATATCAGATGGGTTTGGTGAGTCAGGAAACTCTACGTCCAACTGCTTTAAGACTTGTAGCCCCGTATTCAATGCTTCGAGCAGCTTGTTCTGCGCCATATAAGCTTGAATCTGGACTTCGTACACTTTTACTTTGTCCAATAGCGTTTTGGCGCAGTTTTGTACTATCTCAACGAATCTCTGCATTCCGTCAAAATCACCACTCAAATATGCTGACTCTGCTGCTTCCTCATGCAGCCTTAATGCCAGTTCATACCGATTGTCCCAACTATCTACCGCTAGCAGAGATAAACCCACTTGCAAATATTTGACGGCGGAATCGTGGGCTGTAGCAGCTTTCGCTTTCTGACCTGCAATCAGATTCAATTGGGCTAGTTCATATTTTTGGGATTCAGTTGTAAGTAAGTCTGTACCATAATTGAGTTGGTTAACTAAAGCGAAAATATTTTCTTTTCGGTCTTCTGGCGTTGTACTTTGCAGGAGCAGTTGACCGATTTTTAAGTGGGTCTCTTTTTTCTGATCATCGGGAATCAAAGAATAGGCAGCTTGCTGCACTCGGTCATGTAAAAACTTGTAGTCAACCTTGACATCAGTTAATGTAAAACCGCCCGATTCTTCCTGACTAAATACGAGGGGAATTTTGTATTCATTGCTCAAAGGTAAAATCAACCCAGCTTGAAGTGCTTCCCACAATTGCGCCGCCGTGATTAAGGATGATTCCTGATTAACAATCGCCAAAACTTCTAAGTTAAAAGTGTTGCCAATACAAGCAGCAAATTTTAATACTTTTTGTGTATATTCGGGCAATTTGCGTATGTTTCTAGCAATCAGTTCGACAACATTGTAATCGGTGATGCCGATCGCTTGAATTTGTTCGATATTCCATTGCCAACCCCCCTTTGTCCCCCCTTGGTAAGGGGGGATTAGGGGGGTGAAGTTATAAGTCAACAAATCTTCTTGATAGAGAGTTTTGAGGAGTTGACTTAAGAAGAAAGGATTGCCCTGTGTTTTATTAAAAAGTAGAGACGCGAAATTTCGCGTCTTTACAGACAGGGATTCCGAACCGCCAGATTCATTTAAAGTATCCGCAATTAATTCTTCGACATGAACCAGGTGTAATGGTTGAAGGACAATATTATTCACCGTCGCACCCGTTTTGCGAATCTTGTCAATCGTTTGAATCGTCGGATGAGTGGGAGAAACTTCATTATCTCGATATGCCCCAATCAGCAATAAATACTTGCTATCAGAATCAGTTATTAGCAATTCAATTAATTTCAACGATGCCGAATCCGCCCACTGCAAGTCATCGAGGAAAATAACTAAGGGATGGTCAATAGTGGTAAATACGCCAATGAATTGTTTAAACACGCGACTGAAACGATTTTGAGCTTCAGTTGCCCCTAATTCTGCTACGGGTGGCTGTTTGCCAATAATTAATTCGACTTCAGGGATAACATCTATGATGACTTGTCCGTTATCGCCTAAAGCGGATAACAGTTTTTCTTTCCAAGTTTGGATTTCTGCTTCGCCTTCGGTTAGAAGTTGCTGAGTTAAGGATTGGAATGCTTGAATGAGGGAAGCATAAGGAATATTGCGCTTGAACTGGTCAAATTTACCCGCAATAAAATAGCCTCGTTGCCGCACAATGGGTTTGTGAACTTCATTGACCAACACTGTTTTGCCTATCCCGGAATAACCGGAAACCAGCATTAATTCGGTGGTGCCACTGGCAACGCGATCGAAAGTTTCTATAATTATTTCAATTTCTTGGTCGCGACCGTAGAGCTTTTGCGGTATATTTAATTGCCCTGCTTTATCCGCACTTCCAACAACAAAGTTGGAAATATATCCGCTAGCCTGTAGTTTTACCAAGCAAGTTTCTAAGTCAAATTTTAGTCCCTCAGTGCTTTGGTAGCGGTCTTCAGCATTTTTAGCTAATAACTTCATCGCAATCGCTGAAATTTGTGGTGGGATTTCAGGATTTAGCTGGTGAAGGGGAATGGGAGTTTTGGCAATATGGCTGTGTACCAATTCCAGCGGGTCTGTGGAATTAAAGGGCAACTCGCCTGTGAGCATTTCATAGAAGGTAACGCCTAGTGAATAAAAATCAGTGCGGTAGTCAATTGACCGATTCATCCGGCCAGTTTGTTCGGGCGACATATAAGCGAGGGTGCCTTCGAGCAAATCTGGATGGCTGAGCGTCGAATTTTCTCGCTCTAGGCGCGAAGCGATGCTGAAATCAATAATTTGAACTTTTTCAGTGGCTGGGTTGATGATTATATTTTGTGGCTTTACATCTTTATGAATAATGTTATGTTTATGGATTTCTGCTAAGGCAGAGACAAGCTGGAGACCCAAAGAAAGAAATTGAATGATTGTGAGTTTTTTACCCTTCATCCAATCGTTGAGAGACTCGGAGCCTGAATCTTGTAATATCAGTGCTAAACCGTTTTTATAGCTTTCTAAACTAATGGCTTTGATAATCGGTTCTACGTTCAAGCTTTGCAGAATTTGATATTCGTGCCGCAAGCGGGTGATGTCAGAAAGAGTGGGATACTCAGCCTTTAGCGTTTTGACGATCACGCTGGACAAGTCCGAAATCCTCCGAGCGCGATTGACTGAAGTTCTTATCCCGCTGTGGAGAGTTTCAACGAATTGATAGCCAGCTAAGTTGATAGTCATTGTTATTCTAGCGATCGCAAGGGAATTGAGCGTGAGGTTAAGGCCGATTTTAAAACTTAATTATTATTGGAGCTGATTGTAACATAGTAATTTACTCAACAAAAGTGAGCTCATGTTTCGCTTCTGGCAATCGTGGTCTCATGAGATTGTGTTGTTAACTGTGCTGCCTCAATGCGCGTTTTGGGTGTTTGTTGGGGGATTAGTCGGCTGCACTTTCAAGTGGGGTGTCGAGGGAGCGTTTTCCCCTTGCTGATAATTATCCTTGTCAACTATCACCCGTTGGTGACAAGCTAAGACTTAATTGCATTTGTCAATCAGTAATATTACTCAAAAAAACCACTTTTTTAGGAGTGGAAAATTTACGATTTGATAGGGAGTAGGTATAAATATCATGGTAGGCATGATTCCTCGATCGCCAAAATCTCAGTTTTATGCCCAAAATCCGAGTAAATGTTGAGCATAATTGCTGATTGACAAATGCTTTATTAGCTTAACTTGTTACCAATGACCATCACCTCAAACCGAATCAGTGATCCATCCGCAAGCCGAACAATCCCAATGAACAGGCGGCGTTTCATACTGGGGGTAAGTCATTTCACCTTGGAGACACCGGCCAGTAAACAGTGAGTGGGTATCCAAAAGTTCTAACTGTTTCTCTGGTGTCCACCGCTGCCTCGGTTGCAGAATCAATTCGCAGCCATAGTAGCTTGCCCCTTCGGGTTCCCACAGTTCATCGGGTTAGGCGTTGGGGTCTGGTCAAAGGTCGGGGCAAGTGTCGGTGTCTGAGCCTGTGGGATGAACTGCACAGATTAAGTGTGGGTTGCGGGCGTAGAGGAGACAGCGATGGCTCGACCCCGGCTTACGCCTACGCATTCGGGAAGTTTGGGCATGGCGGGCGTGTTGGAGTTTTGGTTTGGATTTAGTTTCCCCCAGAACAGAGGCGAGCGTATCCTTTGATAATATGCCTAATTTGCTGGGGCGATCGTCCCTCATCAAATAATGAAACTATTGTGTGACGGGGTTGTTTGCATCTTCCTCATGATGGCTGCCGCTTCCCGCTTTAATAGCTATCTTTTTTTCGCTCTATTTATGCTTCTTTTTTAGCGAGCAAACCCTCAGCGTTAACAATTAAAGTTATTACTTTTCGTAGTTTATGCCTAGTATAGCAATCCTAAATCATTATCAAGACTATGATACAATTATATGCAATACTTGATTGTGACAATAAAACCATGAATAACTTACAACTGCCCCAAAAAGAGGTAGTGCCCTGAAGGAAAGGATCGAGTAAGTTACTATTAGAGAGAAGTGTTTACCATAGTGTGATATGACAATAGAGATTCCCCATTGTCCTAATTGTGGCTCAAAAGAAGTTAGTCGGAACGGTCAAACTCGACAGGGTAAACAAAACTATAAATGTCGAAAATGTGGCCGTCAATTTGTTTTAAATCCGGCATGGAAACCTATTACAAAAGAACAAAAGGAATTAATGTCACGGATGTTACTTGAACGTATTTCTCAAGCGGGGATTGCTCGGGTACTGCAAGTGTCAGAAGATACAGTGCAGCGATATGTCAATAGCCAAGCGGCTGCTGTTAAGAAGCAAGTAGAGGTGACTCCCAAGGAAAAAAAGCGCTTGAATGTTCAGATGGATGAGTTATGGTCATTCGTTGATAGTAAAGGGAATCAGCAGTGGGTCTGGCTGGCATTGGATGCCGAGACTAGGGAAATTGTTGGTGTACATATTGGAGATCGTAGCGCAGTATCGGCTCAATCTTTATGGAATTCAATACCACCAGTGTACCGTCAATGTGCAGTAATTTATACAGACCATTGGAGTGCTTATGATTCTGTATTGCCAAGCATTCGTCATCAAAGTGTAGATAAAGACAGTGGTTTGACTAGCTATATCGAGCGCTTCAACTGTACTCTTCGACAAAGAGTTTCTCGACTGGTAAGAAAGAGCTTAGCCTTCTCTAAAAAATTAGAAAATCATATTGCTGCAATTTGGCGCTTCGTACATCATTACAATGCTAGTTTACAACTCTAAATGCCTACTTTTCTTTGAATTCAGTTTTATTCTCTCGATCCTTTCCTTCAGGGGACTACCCAAAAAGATAGGGAAAAAGAAATAGATTGTTTACAATCTTTCATTAAAAGTGATATCGATGCCAGAGAACTAAAACGAGCAATAGCTGTAAGGATGGCGATCTCAGGTAATATCTACCATGAAATTAGCCAGATTTTGGGTGTAAGTAAGTTTTTTATTGGTTATTGGAAAAAGCAATTTAAAACCAAAGGCATCGCCGGAATCAAACTAGGACATAAAGGGTCAAA